>JBARSW010000267.1:0-3205 GCA_049644925.1 Chitinophagaceae bacterium
GGTAACCACACTGCTGCTACTGGGTGTTACCGGGTTTGTTCCGAAAGTAACCATAGTACCTGCAGGTACACCACTAATTGCGGATAAGGTAATAGGATTGCCAAACCCACCAATAGAGTTAGTGCCCAGTGTTACACTCATAGTAGAAGGCACAGGACAATTTGCAGTTGCAGGTGCTGTTGCAGTAAAAGAGAAACCGGGAACAACCGGGATAGTGGCAGTCCAGATACCACGACCATGTGTTCCGGCAGCTATTGTTCGGTCTGCTGCACGGTATTTTATCATATCGGTTCTGCAATTTGGAAAACCTATATTAGCCGTCCAGATAGTTGAAGAACCATTTATTAAATCAGTTTCCCAAACACCTGTTTCAGTAGCAATAAAAGCTCTATTATCAGTATCGGGATGAAACATTACCCATCTTACCGGCATATCTGGCAGGTTTCCATCAATACCTGTCCAGGTGGTACCACCATTGGAAGAAACCCATATATTCATTGCCCCATAATTGGAAATGCAGGCAATAAGATTTTGTTCACTGGAACCAGTTACCACACAATTTACATAACCAGACATTCCGGCTCCGCTATTTATCAGGGTCCCTGTTGGTGTAGCACTTTCCGCATTATCTACTTTTATAATTCCTCCGATACCTGTACCAAAGAAAACCCTGTTGGCGGTATATGGAGAAGCATGGACCGCAGAAACATTTCCCCCGGCAAAAGCAGTCATGGGAATTATTTCAGTTGATGAACCTGTTTGAGGATCATTCCATCGCATATAATTATTGGCTGTATAACAGGCATAAATTTTATTGGCGTTATTATCATAGTCCCATGGATTAATAAATCTTCCGTTTGTTCCGGTAGTACCAAGGTTTACCGGGGTACTCCAACTAACGCCATTATTTGTGCTTCTCCTGTAAACATTATACACATAAGAACCATACTGGTATTGTCCTTCATTCTGGTCAATGGCTACATAAACACCATCACCACCGGTTACTTCTATAGAACTGTCCAGTCCCGGATGATTAAGACGGTGTACCCCATTATCCTGTGCACCTGCCAGAAAATAATTTGTTAGAGTGGGGTGAATGGCAACAGAATAAAATTGCTTTATCCTTAATCCTTTATTTCTATCCCTGATGGTTGTTCCGCCATTAGATGAAAAATGCTCGCCCCCATCACTGGAAAATAATAGTTTACTTCCCCCATCCCACCACTGAATATCATGCTGGTCAGCATGTACATATTGCCCGGTTGTACTGGCCCAGGTAGAAATTTTAGTCCAGGAAATTCCTCCATTAGTTGTTTTATGGCAATCCAAACCACCTACAATACATTCATCGGGGTTTGCTGGATTAATTGCAACCGTAACACAATACCATCCCTGGTTTACCCATGAGGTTGGCGATGGCTGACCGCCAGTTATAAGCCAGTTATCTCCTCCATCAACAGACTTGTATATTGATGCTACCTGGTCGGAACTGTTTACAGGGAGAGCATAAAGGACATTCCCCATAACAGCGATTTCAGCCCTGGCGCTGCCCGAAACAAAAGTAGTGGTTGGCGCTGTCCATCCTGATGATGTAATAGTTGAAGGAGCATCTGTATAACGGTAACCCTGGGTAGTTCCAATCCCGGTACAAACATGCAATCTGCCTACTGCTGCAGTAGAACTTATCTCCATATCACATATATCGTTATTAAGACCTGCAGGAGTAATATTAACCCAGTTTGCTCCACCATTTGAAGAACGCAATAAACCTGTTGTTCTGGTACCGAGATATACATTACCCAGGTAATCACAAAGAATACGGGTACCCCTGTAATAAGTGCTGGTATTAGATAAATAATTCCAGGTATTACCTCCATCCACACTTTTAAATACTCCCACACCTCTTACCGCATCAATATTGGAATAAGACTCACCGGTGCAGCAATACATAATATTCTGAAAACCTGGACGGGGATCCTGACAAATATCTGCGATAGCCAGGTTTGCCATTTGGTCATTTACCAATATCCAGTTTGCCGGGGCGGTGGTAATATCTGTTGTCTTCCATAAACCACCTGAAACACTCCCAACAAAAACTGTTTTACGACTGGGGTCAAGTGAATCAACCATGGCAGCTCTCACTCTTCCTGCCGTCTGATCCATATTTGGACGGCTATTTCCGGAAGGTCCGTTAAAATCACCATCAGGGCCTCTTTCTTCCCATGATAAAGCCTCTGTTCTGTTTGCTGCATATCTTTTTGAGTTTTCCGTTTGCTGCATAGCTACATACAACCTCTGCCACGGAACTTTTCCGGTTGAAAGATCCCGGGTACGTTCTACTTCAAATGCGATTGCTTTATCAGGCCCATCATATTTATCACTTGTTGCCTCAAACTCCTGTGCTGTAGTTGTATTATTGCCGGTTTTACTGACGCAACCGGTATTAACTGATCCAATAATAAATGCAAATAAAATGCAGGCAAGACCAACCATCAGAATCCTACTCATGTTTTGTAATTGAATATTGAAAATTTAAAGAAACGTAAATTATGAACATCCGAAATTAAGAAAAAAAAGAACCCCTTTTTAAAGCGTTTAAACTCAAAAAAGCAGTAATTGATCGGAATTAATCCATGTTATTTTACCGCAATCATACTAATCTCCACATTTACAAACTTTGGAAGTGCAGAAACCTGAACTGTTTCCCTGGCAGGAAATCCAGACTGACCGGCCGGCTCATCCGCACCGAAGTATTTTCCATATACCTGGTTTATTTCAGCAAACTGGTTCATATCTGTAATGAATATGGTTGTTTTGACTACATTACTAAAGTCCATCCCGGCTTTTTGTAATATAGCTTTCAGGTTATGCATTACCTGGTGTGTTTCTTCCTGCACATCTCTTTTTTTCAATTCCCCGGTAGCAGGATCAATACAAATCTGACCAGAAATAAATAATAAGTTTCCTGCCAGGATTGCCTGGTTATAAGGTCCAATTGGTTCTGGCGCATCACTGGTAGTTATTATTGTCTTGCTCATGGCTTATATTTATTAAATTCAGAACGACGAATTTAGCTTTAAACGTTTTCTTTGCAAAAAAAATAAACAGATGAAACTCGGGGTTATAACAAATCAGGCGCTGAAAGTGGAACTGCTTGCACAAGGCCTGGCTGCTACAACCGAAATTGTATGGTTAGATAAACCTG
>JBARSW010000268.1:0-4078 GCA_049644925.1 Chitinophagaceae bacterium
ATCGCTGGATGACGATTGGCAAAGAATTATCGCATATTGAAAATGCAAAACTGGAGGATGTTAAAAATTTCTTTTTCAAACATTACCGGCCGGTAAATGCGGTACTGGTAGTGGCGGGAAATGTAACAGTGGAAAAAGTAAAAATGCTGGCAGAAAAATGGTTCGGCGATATTCCTTCCGGTGAAATGTATAAACGCAACCTGCCACAGGAACCGGAGCAAACAGCAGAAAGAAAGTTGGAGATAAAAGCAGATGTACCGTTAGATGCGCTGTATAAATGCTGGCATATGCCGGGAAGATTGGATAAAAGATATCACAGTATTGATCTGATGACTGATATCCTGAGTGGTGGCGGTTCATCCAGACTGTACCAGGCATTGGTAAAAGAAAAGCAGTTGTTCAGTAATATAGAATGTCATCATTTTGGCAGCACGGATGCGGGCCTTGTTGTAGTGGAAGGAAAGTTGGTGAAAGGGGTGAAGATGGAAGATGCAGAAAAAGCAGTTGAGGCAGAACTGGATAAAATGAAAGCTGAATTAGTAAGTGAAACGGAACTGCAAAAAGTAAAGAACAAAACAGAAAGCATGATTACGTTTGAGGACATAAGTGTGATGAGCCGTGCAAACAGCCTTGCTTATTATGAAATATTAGGCGATGCCGCCTGGATGAATACAGAGCTGGAAAAATATGGAGCAGTTACTGCAGAAGATATTTTGCAGGAAAGCCGCACTATATTCCGCAGCGAAAACTGCAATACGATGTATTATTTATCGGAAGATTAATGTCTGTGACATCCTGATTACGGCTTCGACAAGCTCAGCCTGACATCCCGTTGTCACCCTGTTTATCGAAGCTTGCCTACCGGCAGGCAGGAGTGTCAAACGAAATGCCGATGTCACCCTGAGTTTATCGAAGGGGGATCAAACGAAATGATAAATATGAAAACTGGCCATAATTATTATGTTTATATATTAAAATGTTCGGACGAATTATATTATACCGGCGTTACAAACGATCTTGAACGAAGGCTATGGGAACATAATAACGGATACAACCAAAGCTGTTTTACTTTTAAGCGCAGGCCATTGAATTGATGTATGAAGAGCATTTTCACGACATAAAAAAAGCGATTGAATGGGAAAAACAAATAAAAGGATGGTCAAGAAAAAAGAAGGAGGCACTATTTATCAGAGACTGGAGCTTAATTTCGAAGTTGGCAAAATCAAAAAAAGTTATACCCTGAAACCGGCTTCGACAAGCTCAGCCTGACATTCGTAATTGTAATGTATGACCCGGTTAAAATGCTGATGGTTTTTAAAAGAATTAAAAAAGAAAGAAACAAATATGCCAGACAGGAAACAGGCCCCCGTAATAGTTGACGCCGTAAATTTTGATTTGAAACTGAAACAATGTCAAAAGATAATTTTAAAGAATGGCGCAGAAGTATATGCCGTAGATGCCGGAGCAGAAGAAGTGATGCAGCTGGAGTGGGTTTTCTTTGCCGGCAACAACCAGGAAGAGCAAAACCTGGTGGCAGCTACTACCAATTTTTTATTGCGCAACGGTACTTCCGGTAAAACAGCATTTCAGATAAATGAACATTTTGAATATTACGGTGCTTATCTTAACCGCAGCTGCTCTACTGAAACAGCTTCCATTAGTCTTCATTGCCTTACCAAACATATTGCCGAACTGCTACCGGTAGTAAGAGAACTCATCACCGACTCTGTAATGCCGGAGGATGAACTGGCCGTGTATCAGCAGAATATGAAACAGCGGCTGAAGGTAAGCCTGAAGAAAAGTGATTTTATTGCAGGCCGGCTTATTGATGTGTATCTGTTTGGTGAAAATCACCCGTATGGAAAATATAGCAGCCTGGAAGATTTTGATACATTAAACAGGGAACAACTCATTCATTTCTACAACAGGTTTTATAAGCAGGGCAAATTAATTCTATTCGTTGCGGGTAAACTGCCGGTTAATCTGGAAGCATTATTAAATGAACATTTTGGTGATCTGGCAAATGGAAATATTGAAAATCCGTCACTTATTCTGCAGCCAGCGGTTGAAAAAAAATACCGCATTACCAATGATGAAAAAGGTGTGCAAGGCTCTGTACGTATGGCCAGGCCATTTCCCAACAGGCATCATCCTGATTTTATGAAAGTGCAGGTGTTGAATGCATTGTTTGGCGGTTTTTTTGGTTCCCGGCTGATGAGTAATATCAGGGAAGATAAAGGGTATACGTATGGCATACATAGTTATATACAAAATCATGTACAGCATACTGCCTGGATGGTAAGTACCGAAGCCGGTGCTGCTGTTTGCGAAGCCACCATTGCCGAAGTGTATAAAGAAATGAAAGTCCTGAGGGAAGAATTGGTAGATGCAGAAGAATTATTGTTGGTCAGAAATTTTATGATGGGTGGCTTACTCGGCGACCTCGATGGACCTTTCCAGATAATTGGCCGCTGGAAGAATATTGTATTGAACAATCTTACAGAACAATATTTTTACGACTCAATCAATACTATAAAAAATATTTCTGCAGAAGAGTTGCAGGCCCTTGCACAAAAATACCTGCAGCCAGAAGATTTTTATGAGTTGGTGGTGGTGTAAATAGTTTATAGTTTGATGTTTAAGGTTTAAAGTTGTTGTAAACAGCTAACTCATAACTTTGAATCTGAAACGTTAAACCTTAAACATCAAACGTTCATGACTTTCGACCGAAAAAATCTATCCAACGAACTGCTTGTTTCTTTTTATAAACAACTGCTATGGCCCCGCATGATTGAAGAAAAAATGCTGGTGCTGCTGCGGCAGGGAAAAATTTCTAAATGGTTTAGTGGAATAGGTCAGGAAGCCATCGCCGTAGGCGCAACCTTAGCACTGCAGGATGACGAATGGATAATGCCCATGCACCGAAACCTGGGTGTGTTTACCAGTCGCAATATGCCGTTGAGTAAATTGTTTATGCAATGGCAGGGTGCACAAGAAGGATACAGCAGAGGAAGAGAAAGAAGTTTTCATTTTGGTAATAAGGAACATCATATCTGCGGGATGATATCACATCTGGGCCCGCAATTAGCTATTGCTGATGGAATAGCTTTAGCACATAAGCTCAAAAAAGAGAATAAAGTATCATTAGCATTTACCGGGGAAGGCGGAACCAGCGAAGGCGATTTTCATGAAGCATTAAATGTGGCAGCGGTATGGGATCTGCCGGTAATCTTCGTTATTGAAAATAATGGCTATGGATTGAGTACGCCAACGCATGAACAGTACCGTTGCATAAGTTTAACAGACAAAGCCAAAGGTTATGGTATGGAAGGGGTGCAGATAGATGGTAATAATATTTTAGAGGTGTATGATACCATAAAAGGCGTAAGGGAGTATTGCCTTCGCAATCAGAAACCCTATTTAATTGAATGCCTCACTTTCCGCATGCGGGGACATGAAGAAGCAAGCGGAACTAAGTATGTACCACAAGACCTGTTCAGGTTGTGGGAAATGAAAGATCCTATTAAAAACTATGAACAGTTTTTGATTGAAGCCGGAGTAATAAATGAAACAACAGTTGCAGAGATAAAAAATGAATTTAAAGATAAAATAGAAAGTGAATTAGCGATTGGTTCAAATACAAAACCGATTGTAGTTGATACAGAAGAAGAGTTGGAAGATGTGTATGCAGCCCCCTCTAACTCCCCGCAAGAGGGAGAACCCAATACACAGCCCTTGCTTGTTGACAATTCCTCTGTAAATAGTGTAATAACTTTAAGCAGGGTTAGTGCGAAGATGGCCTCCCCTCCGAGGGGAGGTCGGGAGGGGGCCAGACTGATAGACGCCATCAGCGAAGGACTGAAACAATCCATGCAACACCACCCCAACCTCATCCTCATGGGACAGGATATTGCAGATTATGGCGGGGCCTTTAAAATCACAGAAGGTTTTGTAAAAGAGTTCGGAAAAGAAAGAGTGAGAAATACTCCATTATGTGAAAGTGCCATTGTGGGCACTGCGCTGGGTTTATCCATAGAAGGGTACAAGAGCATAATGGAAATGCAGTTTGCAGATTTTG
>JBARSW010000269.1:0-6211 GCA_049644925.1 Chitinophagaceae bacterium
TTTGTGAATAACTCCTTCAAAATTCCTCCCGAAAATGCCCCTGTTAGTTCATAATTTTGCCCATCCCGATAACTATCGGGATGTTTTTTAAAACACAACTGAAAAATGCACTCAACTCCTGTTCCTGCTGTTTTATTGTTAGCTGATGGTACCATAGCCTATGGCAAAGCTTTTGGGGCAATTGGCACCACCACTGGTGAAATCTGTTTTAATACCGGCATGACCGGTTACCAGGAAGTTTTTACCGACCCAAGTTATTTTGGGCAGATACTTATTATGAACAGTGCCCATATTGGTAATTACGGGGTGAAGGATGTGGATGTGGAAAGCGACAGTGTGAAAATAAACGGGTTGATTGGCAGAAATCTGGAAGAATTGTATTCCCGCAAAATGGCGAATGGTTCGCTTAACGATTACCTGAAGGCAAACAAAGTGGTGTCAATTGAAGGAGTGGACACAAGGGCATTGGTGGCGCATATCCGCACCAAGGGTGCCATGAACTGCATCATTTCTTCTGAGACCACCGATATTGAAATACTAAAAAAGAAACTGGCGGAAACGCCGAATATGGATGGACTGGAACTGGCCTCCAAAGTCAGTACAATAGAACCATATGAATTGGGAGATAAGAATTCAGCCATTCGGATTGCTGTTATGGATTATGGGGTGAAGAGAAACATTCTTACCTGCATGGTAGAAAGGGGAGCTTATGTAAAAGTGTTTCCTGCCAAAACCCCGCTCGAAGAAGTGAATCAATTTCAACCACATGGTTATTTTATTTCTAATGGTCCCGGCGACCCGGCACCCATGGATTATGCGGTTGCAACATTGAAACAAATTTTGAAAGAAGAAAAACCGGTGTTTGGAATTTGTCTCGGTCATCAGTTGCTGGCGTTGGCCAACGATATTCCTACTTTTAAAATGCACCATGGTCACCGTGGACTAAATCACCCTGTTAAAAATATTATTTCCGGTACATCTGAAATCACTACTCAGAATCATGGATTTGGTGTAGATCCTGAAGCGGTTAAAAAAGCTGGACATATAGAAATTACGCATCTGAATCTGAACGACCAGTCCATAGAAGGTATCCGAGTAAAAGGTAAACCGGCTTTCTCTGTACAATACCACCCGGAAGCTACTCCGGGCCCACATGATTCAAGGTATTTGTTTGATGAGTTTATTGCTATGATTAAGGCTCAGAAGAATTAGTTTTATTAAACACAGAGAGACAGAGATAAAGAGATACACAGAGGTTTTATTCTTTTTGTATTTCTCAGTGAAACTCCAATACTCTGTTACTCTGTGTTGAAAACCAGCGGTTATATTTCCCGTATATTAAAGTATAACCAACGCCACCACTAAAGCCAACAAAATAAAGAAAGGAGTCAGCAGTTTTACATTCGCTTTCTTTTTTATTTCATCCGGGTATTGCATAAATGCTTCAGTTTTCTTTTTAAAATTCGCCGCATTTCCTGCAGTGTTGTTTATAATAACATAAATGATAATAAGCATTATTATGGCGAGAATCCGGCCAACACTCCTGCCACTGGAGAAACCAAAAAATTTCCTGCTTTGCAGTGTCATGTAATGATTAAAACCCGGTACAAAGCGAATACAAAAAAGGAATACCGCTGTAATAAACAGAATAATCAAGGTGGTAAGAAAAAGGTTCCCGTTTAATCTTCCTTTGTTGCCATCTTTACCCTGTTGTTTTATTTCGTAATACTGGCTGCCATACAATGCTTCGAGAAATGTCATAAAAAAGATGTTGATTTTTGATTTATTTTCGGGAAATGAAGATAGCAATTATCAATGGTCCCAACCTGAACCTGCTTGGCAAAAGAGAACCTGAAATTTATGGCAATCTGACTTTTGAAAATTTCCTGGAAACCCTGCAAAAAAAATATTCCACTATTGAAATCAGCTATTTCCAGAGCAACGTAGAAGGAGAGTTGATCAACGAATTGCAGCGGGTAGGTTTTGAATATGATGGTATTGTTTTGAATCCCGGAGGCTATACCCACACTTCAGTCGCCATTGGCGATGCCATTGCGGCCATTAAGACACCGGTGGTGGAAGTACATATTTCGAATGTACATACAAGGGAAGAGTTTCGCAAAATTTCACTTGTATCAGCAAAAGCCGCCGGAAGCATTTTCGGTCTCGGACTGAAAGGTTATGATCTTGCCATAGAATGGTTTCTTAACCGGCAGTAATACTGATTCATATCATTCTCGCATATAAGCAATATCAGTAAATAATAACACTTGTTAGTTAGTTTTGCAATTCATGCAGGATTTGTAATCTTGTACAGATTAAAATCCAAACGCAATATGCTGTTAATCAAAAATTTAAAAATTAATCATTATGAATGCTGTTGTTTATAAGTCTGCTCAGGAAGCACTTTCAGTTATTGAGTCCGGAAACCGAGTTTTTTTACAGGGTAGTGCACAAACACCCTTATATCTGATGAGAGAACTGGCCAAACGGGCACCTGAGCTCCGGGATGTGGAGCTGACTTTTATTACTGTTCAGGGTGATATTGTGGTAGATAAGCCTGAATATGTTGATTCTTTTCATATCAACTGTATGTTTGTTTCAGAATCTGTCCGTGTTGCTGTTAATGATGGCAGGGCTGATTTCGTTCCTATTTTCCTGAGTGATATTCCGGATATTTTCAGAAAGCAGTTGCATATAGATGTGGCGATGGTTCAGGTTTCACCACCCGATCAGCATGGTTATTGTTCTTTGGGTGTTTCAGTGGATGTAGCCCGAAGTGCTGTAAATACGGCAACACATATCATTGCACAGGTAAATCCAAGGGTTCCACGTACACATGGTGATAGCCTTATACATATCAGGCGGTTTACCGCCATGGTGTATCATGAAGAAGAATTGCCAGAAGTGGATTATGGTGCAAAAATCGGCGAGGATGAATTGAAAATCGGAAAGATAATTGCCGGATTGATTGAAGATGGAAGTACCCTGCAAATGGGTATTGGTACTATTCCTGATGCAGTTTTAAAATCATTGAGCAATCATAAAAACCTGGGAGTACATACAGAAATGTGCAGCGATGGCATCATCGATTTATTTGAAAAAGATATTATCAATAACTCTCAAAAGAAAATTCACCCTTACAAAACGGTAACCGGTTTTGCAGTAGGAACAAGAAAACTGTATGATTATGTGCATGATAATCCCGCATTTGTTTTTATTGATATTGACTATGTAAATGATCCGCATGTTATTCGCCGAAATCCAAAAGTGGTGGCCATTAATAGTGCCATTGAAGTAGATTTAACCGGACAGGTTTGTGCCGATTCAATTGGAACCAGAATGTACAGTGGTATAGGTGGCCAGATGGATTTTATGCGAGGTGCGGCATTAAGTGAAGGAGGAAAACCTATCATTGCACTTACCAGTCGTACAAGCAAAGGTATAAGTCGCCTTGTACCAACTTTGAAAGTAGGTGCTGGTGTAGTAACCACCCGTGGTCATGTGCATTACCTGGTAACAGAATATGGTGTTGCTTATCTGTGGGGAAAGAACTTACGTCAAAGAGCCAAAGCTCTTATAGATATTGCACATCCTGATGACAGGGAGATGCTGGAGAAAGCCTGCTTTGAACGGTTTCACCGGTTCTGACAAATAATCATAGATAATTCAGCACATTTAATTTTAAGGCGCAGGAAATATGATTAGGGTAAAGTACCTTTAACTTAAATCATAAATCAACTGCCATGAAGAGAATCTTCTTCCTCTTAGTATTATTTGTCAGCGTAGCTGTCTATTCGCAACAAAACAGCATGAGCCCGGTACAAATTGCTGAACGCAATAAGCCTGGCACTGTAATGATTCAGGCCACTTTTAAAGGGACAGTATCTGCAATTCAGCCTGTAACAGATGAAGCGGCAGCAACTGAACTTGCCCAGCAGATCAAACAACAACTTACCGATGAAGGCCGCTTTACAACTGATTTATTCTGGAATGTTTTTATAATAACCTATTGTAAGAACATTGACAAGTACCTGATGAAAGGGACAGAAAAAATTTCAAAAGAACTTGATATTACAATGATGGGCTCTGGTTTTATTGTAACTCCGGATGGATATGTTATAACCAATGCCCATGTGGTAGATGAAAATGATGAAGAAACAAAACAAAACTTTGCGAAACAGGCTTTCCAGGAAATACTTGAAAAAGATGCGGAAGATGTTGAAAAAACAATGGGCCGAAAGTTGACCGAAGATGAAGGCAAAGCACTTGTGGAAGCCAATACCTGGTATTTTTCTCAAACACTGGAAGTAGGAGATATCAGCAAGGAATTTAGTGTGGTATTTGGAATCTCAGGGGACAAAGGTAAAATTGTTCCGATGGTGATACCTGCCAAACTGGTTGTACAAGGGAAACCCATTCCCGGAAAAGATGTAGCTATACTCAGGCTTTCCGGTAAACATACTTATCCAACCATCAGACTTGGTGATGATAAATCTATGAGGGTTGGTGATCAGGTGTATGTATTGGGCTATCCTGCTGTAGCAACTTTTCACCCGTTGATTTCTGAAGAATCTATTTCAGAAGCATCGCTTACAAGAGGTTTGGTGAGTGCTAAAAAGAATATGAAAGACGGTTGGGAAGTTTTACAAATTGATGCGGCTATCACTCACGGAAACAGTGGCGGACCTGTTATGAATGAGCAAGGCGAAGTAATTGGTTTAGCAACATTTGGCAGTATAGATCAGCAACGGGGACAGGAAGTTCAGGGTATGAATTTCATTGTACCGGCCACTATTGTTGAGGAGTTTATCAGGAAGGCAGACATTAAACCTGAGATGAGTGATATTTCTTTGGCCTATGAAGAAGCGATGGATTTTTTTGATAAGGCAAGGTATAAGAAGGCATTGACAAAATTTGAAGAAGTAAAAGATATGAATCCTTCCTTTCCATTTATAGATAAATATCTTTCTGATACAAAAAGGAATATTGATAAAGGGTTGGACAAAGAACCAAAGGACATGATGATGTATTACTATATTGGCGGTGGAGTGTTGTTGCTGGCGTTAATATTATTCTTTGTATTAAGAAAAAAGAAGAAAGCATAATAATTAAGAGTTAATAAAACATTGATACATAAATTTAGAAGTATCAGGAAGTTTTTCCTGATACTTTTTTATAGAACTAGTCACAGAGTCATTGGAAATTGAAAAGGGTTTCAATTTACTTCATTGAAACCCTTTCCCAGACTATATCTTATTAGATTTTACCAACCATTTTAGGCCACATTCACCAAAACAAAGCTGATACAATGTAGATTCAGTTATTTAATCTTCCTCTTCATCTGTTTTCTTCACTTCTTTTGGTTTTTTCTTCAGCCACTCCGGATCTTTTTTTAATCCTTGTACATCATCCAGTTTGCTGATATATAAACTGCGTCCATGGGTACCGAGAATGATTTCATTTTCTCTTTGCTGAATGGCGATGTCATGTACAGGTACTGATTTTGGCATTCCACCATTCCATAGCATAAAACTATTGCCAAGATCAAAACTTACATAAAGTCCGCCATCAGTGCCAACATAAATAATGCTATCGTTTTTTGGGTCTTCCCTTATTACATTCAACGATTCGTATGGCAGATCGTTACTAATTTGTTTCCAGGTGTTTCCATAATCCTCACTCATATATAAGTAGGGTGAAAAATTATCAAAGCGATAACCGTTCAATGAAACATAAACTCTTCCTTCCTTATGTTGAGATGCAACAACACGGCTTACCCACAATCCTTGAGTCCTGAGCTTGGAGTCAGGAGTCTTGAGCCGGGAACCTTTTTTTACCGGTGGAGTTGTAGTCATTTGGTTTAACTGTTGCCAACTATACCCACCATCTTTTGAAAGATGAATATTCCCATCATCTGTACCGGCGTACAACAAACCAAAACGTAATGGCGATTCACTTAATGTAGTTATTGTTCCATAAGGTACATTACCTGCAACTTTTCCATTGGTAAGATCGCTGCTCATTGCAACAAGACTATCACCTTTATTTAATGAACGATATAATTTGTTAGCGCCAATATAGAAAATATCCTGGTTATGCTTGCTCAACAGAATTGGTGTCTGCCAGTTAAAACGTAAAGGTTTCTCTCCTAGTTCATGCACAGGACGAACCGATTTTCTGTCGCCTCTTGTTTTTCTATTAAGTCTTG
>JBARSW010000270.1:0-1506 GCA_049644925.1 Chitinophagaceae bacterium
GCTGAATCTCTGGCCCAAACTTAAAGTCAAATACCCTTCTGATGAAAAAGGACAATTATACATTCCGGGAGTTAATTTGTTATTATACCTTGGTTGTATCGGAATAGTTTTATACTTCCGGCAATCAAAACATATGGAAGCAGCTTATGGCCTGGCTATTACATTATGTATGATTGCCACCTCCATTCTATTTGCTAATTATCTTGTAATAAAAAGAGTAAAAAAAATATATATTTATCTCTACCTCATTTTGTATTTCTGTATAGAAGGCGCATTTCTGGTTGCCAACCTGAAAAAATTTCCCCATGGAGGTTATGTTGCACTAATTGTGGGAGGAATATTATTTCTGATCATGTATGCATGGTTCAGGGCAAGAAAAATTAAAAATCGTTATGTAGAATTTGTACGGCTCGATCATTATATTCCCAAAATCCAGGAACTCAGTGCTGATAAATCGGTGGCTAAGTTTGCAACACATCTTGTTTACTTGACAAGTGCTGACAATCCAAATGAGGTGGAGCATAAAATCATCTACTCTATTCTCAGCAAAAAACCTAAAAGAGCTGACATCTACTGGCTGGTGCATGTAGATACGCTGGATGATCCATATACCTGCGATTATAAGGTTGAACATATTATTCCAAATGATATAATCCGAGTTGATTTTAAATTGGGATTTCGCAGGCAACCAAGGATTAATCTTCTTTTTCAACAGGTAGTTGAAGAACTTGCCAGTAAGCGGGAAATTAATATTAATACAAAGTATGAGACACTGGAAAAAAACCGGGCCAAGGGAGATTTTCAGTTTATTGTTATGGAAAAATACCTGAGCCAGGATAATGAACTTTCATTTGTTGAACGAATAATCATGAAGTTTTACTTCTGGCTGAAAGAAATTAGTCTGTCCGAAGAGAAAAGCTTCAGTCTTGATCCAAGCAATACAACCGTTGAAAAATTTCCACTGATCATCGGAGAACCTGTAAGGTTGCCACTACGCAGACTGGAAGAAGAATAATATCAGGTTTTTCTATATCAACATTTTTCCTTTTTATATTAGGAAAACCACTATCTTTTTACCTTTAATATTAGTTTTTTGCCTGACTTCATATGGTATATCATTATTGGCTTTACTGCGCTTTCCATTATTGCATACTTCTTTCAGGAAAAGCTGATTTTTAAACCAGAAAAACTTAAACAGGATTTTAAATTTATTTATGATGCACCTTTCAAAGAATATTTTTTTGATATAGAACCCGGTGTACGTATCAACGGACTTCATTTTCACCGGGAGAAGCCAAAGGGTTTAATACTTTATTTTCATGGAAACACACGAAGCATAAAAGGTTGGGCCAGGTATGCCAAAGACTTTTATCGTTATAATTATGATGTTTTGCTGGTAGATTACCGTGGCTTTGGAAAAAGTACCGGCAAACGGAGTGAAAAGGAAATGCTGAGTGATATGCAGTTTGTTTATGACAGGCTAAAAGAACAATATGCAGAAGATCA
>JBARSW010000271.1:0-6681 GCA_049644925.1 Chitinophagaceae bacterium
CTTTTTAATTCTTCCTTGTCATCAAAAAACACCTCCCAATGGTTCATGCTAAAAAGTTCCATTGCCATACTTGCCACTTCTGCAATTTCAGTTGGATATTCTTTGAATCCCGTCAGATCCAGTTCATGCGACAGGAAAGAATGTATAGCATGACCACCTTCATGTACCATGGTGGTTACATCATCCAGGGTGCCCGCTGCATTCATAAAAATGAAAGGCGCCCCACTTTCTGCCAGCGGACAGTTATACCCTCCGGGAGCTTTTCCTTTCCTGCTTTCCAAGTCCAGATGGCCCATCGCTTTCATTTTTTTCAGGCAATCCCCAAAAAAGGGTTTCATTTCATTAAAGCAGGCAATTGTTTTTTCTGTGAGTTCTTCCCCTGTTTTAAAAGGACGTAAAGGTTCAATACCGGCAGGTTCAGCTTCCACATCCCAGGGACGAAGGGTATCCAATCCGAGTTTTTGCTTTTTCGCTTCATAAAGTTGGTTTACCAGGGGCATCACATGCAGCTTAACGGACTCATGAAACTGGAAGCAGTCTTCTTTTTTATAATCGAAACGGCCCAATTCAGCGAAGCGAAAATCCCGGTAATTTCCGAAGCCAGTATTTATAGCAACCTGGTCTCGTTTTTTTAATAAAGAAGTAAACAGTGCATCTAACTCCTTTTTATCCTGCAACCGCCGGTTATTTATTTTGTGATATACATCTTCCCTTACTTTTCTATCCGGGTCTTCCAGGAATTTTGCTGCCTGTTGTAAAGTATATTCCTGGCCATTTACTTCTACAGTCATTTTCCCGGAAATAATGCCGAATTGTTGTTGTAAAACATTTAGCTCAGCATTGATCGGAATATTCGCTTCCCGGAAAAGTTCAATATTCTTTTTTACGTTTCGCAGGTAAGTAAAATATTTTTCCTGTTCCAAGTCTTTGGTAAAAGGGCAGGCAACTAACTTTTTATTCAGCTTATCTGAGTAAGGTTGAATTTTCGGTTGAATTTCCATCATAAAGAAATTGAAAG
The DNA here is from genome assembly GCA_049644925.1 of Chitinophagaceae bacterium. GTDB lineage: Bacteria > Bacteroidota > Bacteroidia > Chitinophagales > Chitinophagaceae > JJ008. The sequence continues at coordinate 1,019 of JBARSW010000271.1, forward strand.
ATTCTTCCAACTCCTTATTCTCTGTATCACAGGTCATTTTTATCTGGCGCCAGCAGGCGTCTTCGCTGATGGCAGCCTCCACTTCACTGGCATCTTTTAACCATTGTTCCAGATCAATAAGAGAATCAATATTTCGTTCATCAAGATTTTTGAAATAGGGTTCAAGCACTTCCCAATTGGAAATCGAAAAGTCTTTTGGTAAAAAATGCCGGGGCAGTTTTTTTATTTCCGCACTGTAACTCATAAGGAATTCTTTTTATAAACGAAAAAGCTACAAACATCAAGTGTAATTCTTGAAAATTGCAGCTTTTTTAATTTTATTTTTTGTTATTCTGCCTTCTTTTTACGGGCAGTCTTCTTCTTCGGTGTTTCTTCTGGCTTTTCAGCTTCAGGTTCTTTTATTACTTCTTCCTCTACCGGTTCTTCTTCCTCAGGCTGTTCAGAAAGTTTAATTTCTACATTGTTCTTTTTCAGCACATCAAACCATTTCACCATTTTCTTCATATCACTCGTATAAACTCTTTCAAAGTCCATATCCGGATACACTTTTTCAAAATATTTCTTTATTGCAGCGGCATCTTTATCATCAGGAAGGATTTCGCCGGCTTTTTCCATTGCATTCAATACGTCTACAAGGTTCACATTGTCACGAACGGTGTAAACCTCAATGCTTTCGAGGTGAGAAAAGTTGTGAATGCGGCTGGAGACAAACCGGGTGCTTTTATCGTCCAGTGAACGGACAATGGCTCCGTCCGTCTTACTATTGACCAACTCAAATAATCCCGGTAAACCGGTCACGGCAACTAATTTACTGTATTCCATACTTTTTAAATAATTAAGGATATGCAAGATACTTGAGTTCTGCCAAATGAGAAGATTTGAAAATAAGTTTCTGAAAGGCGAACGGTTTTTAATAATTTATCGTCATAATTATCAGTTTCCCCTTTTTTACTAAAATACTAATCAATGAAAAAAATTTCTTTATTACTGGTAGCTTCATTTGCTCTTACCGTAGCTATAAATGCCCAACCTGGTGGTGGGTTTCAGCGTCAGACAGCTGAACAAAGAGTAGCGGCCATTCATAACAAATTGGACAGCGCCTTTAAACTGGAACCCGCAAAACTTTCCTTGCTAGATACAGCCCTGACTGTTTTATATAAAAAACAGGATGTAAGGATGCAGGAAATCTTTGCTGGCGGAGAAAGGCCTGACCGGGAAACAATGATGGCAGAAAGAAAAAAATATTCCGATGCAAGGGATGAAATTTTAAAAGCCATGCTTAGTGAAGAACAATTTGGCATCTGGAGAGATAAAATTGAACCCTCTATGCGTCCACAACGTCCACAAGGTGGCGGAGGCCCCCAGGGCGGTGGAAATAATTGATAACCTGTCCTGAAAACAATCATTACCCCTTTTTAAGGGGTTTTTTTGTGTCTGAAAAGTCAGGTTATTTTGATAAACGGCATTATGCATAGATTTTTTTTACAGATATTTATAATTGTATTTTAATTCTCAAACAAAAACCAACAACCAACAATATGCAAAATGCTATCAGCTGGTTTGAAATACCGGCAACAGATATTGACAGGGCCACCCAATTTTACGAAACCATATTTGGCATTACACTTAACCCACTGGATATGCCAAATATTAAAATGCGGTTGTTTCCCCTGGATAATCCTATGGACGGTGTCGGCGGCGCTGTAGTGGACAGCGGCGGTTTTCACAAACCCTCCCTTACAGATGGGCCATTGATTTACCTGAATGGGAATCCTGATGTTCAGAACGTATTGAATAAGGTGGAAGCTGCCGGCGGAAAAATAATGGTTCCCAAAACGGAGATCAGCCCCGATTATGGGTTTATGGCAGTTTTTACAGATACTGAAGGGAATCGAATTGCACTACATTCTGTTCCTGAAAAATATTTACCATCTTAAAAAAATATAAATATGATAGTACTATATATTATTATTGGAATAATTGCCACCTTATTAATAGCAGGTTTATTTGTAAGTAAAGAAATGAATGCTTCCAGGGATATCGTAATTAACAAACCGGTAGCTGAGGTTTTTAACTACATTAAGCATTTAAAAAATCAACAGAACTACAGTAAATGGGCAACCATGGACCCCAATATTAAAAATGAATTCCGCGGTACCGACGGTACTGTTGGGTTTATAAATTCATGGGTAGGAAATAATAAAGTAGGAACGGGAGAACAGGAAATAACCGGTATAGAAGAAGGAAAGAAGTTAAACACCGAACTCCGCTTTATTAAACCATTTAAGTCGGTGGCGAAATCCAGCATGACAACAGAATCGATAAATGATAACAGCACCAAAGTAAGCTGGGGATTTGAAAGCCAGATGAATTATCCCATGAACGTCATGAAGTTGTTCATGAATATGGAAAAAGCCATTGGCAATGATTTTAGTACCGGGTTGAACAATTTGAAAACTTTGTTAGAAAAGTAATTGCCCACTTCAAATATTTATGGCATGATGAAAATAATTTCCCGGCTTCTAATATGCCTTATTCTGCTTTCATTTATAAACAAACAAAGTCCGATTAGTAAATTTGAATGGCTGAGCGGCACCTGGAAAATGAAATTGAAAAATGGCGGAGCCATTATTGAAAATTGGATAACGGGCAATGACAGCACTATCAGCGGGGAGAGCATTAATTTTTCAGTCACAGGTTCTTCAAAAGTGTTAGAAAAACTGCAATTAGCTTTTAGGAACAACGAATATTATTATATATCAAAGGTCGCAGGCCAAAACAACAACCAGCCGATAACATTTAAAATTACTTCCTATAGCGAAAAAGGGTTTGTGGCCGAAAATCCGGAACATGATTTTCCTAAAAGGATAACTTATCAATTGGTGAATAAAGATTCCGTTCATGCTTTTATTGATGATGGAGCGGAAGAAACAAAAAGAGTGCAGCATTTTTACTATATCAGGCAGCTGCCAGGAAAAAATTAAAAAAGTAAATTAATGTAATAAATTTCTTTTATGCAATCAAAAGCAACTACCCCCGAAGCATACATTGCTGAAATGCCCATAGACCGGCAGGCAGCTTTTAAAAAACTCAGAGCCATTATTAAAAAGAACCTGCCCAAAGGATTTAAAGAATCTATGGCTTATGGCATGATTGGCTATTGTGTTCCGCACTCCAAATACCCGGCAGGATATCATTGCGATCCCAAACAGCCGTTACCGTTTATGAGTATTGCTTCGCAGAAAAATTTTATTGCAGTGTATCATATGGGAGTATATGCCATACCTGCATTATCAAAGTGGTTTACTGCCGCACATGCAAAAGCATCTACAAAAAAATTAGATATGGGTAAAAGTTGTATGCGTTATAAAAAGCCAGAGGACATTCCCCTTGAGTTGATTGGTGAACTGGCTACAAAAATTACTCCTGAAGAATGGATCGCCTTTTATGAAAAAGCTATAAAAAGATAAACAATGAAAATACTACTCATTCTATTTGCCTTCTCTTTTACACTACATGCAGCTGCTCAGGATACAACCAAAGTAAAGCTAAAAGAATACCTGGGAGTGTTAACGCTTACGGAGAAATATAAAGATGATAAAAGCTGGACACAAGCAGACCAGGCCATTGTAGGAGAACATTTTCAACGGTTGAAAAAAATGAAAAATGAAGGAGTTGTTATATTAGCTGGCCGCACACAACTTGAATCTAATGATCCGGATATGATGGGGCTTGTTATTTTTTATGCCAAAGATGAAAAAGAGGCTTTGCAGTTTATGTTGGACGATCCGGCTGTCAAAAATAAAATCATGCTGGCGAAAGTGCACCCGTATATGATTGCTCTTAAAAAATGTGATTGATATTTATTTAAACTATTACTTATGAGTAGCGAATCTTTAGACAAGGCTTATGCAACACAGATTGCCAATATCGAAAAAACAACGGGTAAGAAATTAGCTGAATGGATTTCCATTGTCAATAAATCTGGTTTTGCAAAACATGGGGAGTTGGTTAGCTTCTTAAAAGAGAAGCATGGATTCACCCACGGTAATGCCAATATGATTGTTCATTATGCCAAACAAAGTCATGCAGGTGCTGCAGAAAATGAAACTGACTGGATAGCGGAGCAATACAAGGGCAAAGAAAACCTTAAGCCCTGGTATGACAAAATAATGGCAGAGATCAATAAGTTTGGAAAGGATATAGAGATTTCTCCCAAGAAAGCTTATGTGAGTTTGAGAAGAAAGAAACAGTTTGCAATACTACAACCATCTACAAAGGATAGATTAGACCTGGGATTAAATATTAAGGGAGTGGCACCATCCGGAATAGTGGAAGATGGCAGCAAATGGAATGCTATGTGTACGCACCGGGTAAAAATTACAGATGAAAAAACCATCAACAAAGATTTATTCAATTGGATAAAGCAGGCATACGATCAGGCTGGTTAAATGCATAATTAACAAGATTAAATTTTATTATGAAAAGAATCTTGGGTACAGTATTTCTATTTTCATTTTTATCAACGGCTGGACAAAAGCAGTACAAAATAGTTTATAATGTTTTAGAAAACCGGGAAAAAGATAATTACGAATTGTACAGTATGAATATGGATGGCACTGACAAAAAAAACATTACTAATACACCCGGTGTGGAATGGGTTTACTATGCTTATAAAGACAAAGTATATTATGTCAGTGATATTGATACCTGCCCCCGATGCTACTTCTTATATGAAATGGATGCGGAGGGAAATAATAAGAGAAAAGTTAGCAATTTGCAATTGGAGGATAGCTGGATGGGATTATATAGTAATGGAATACCTACGATGGTTGTAACCGGAAGAATAGGAACTACAATAAGACAACAATTCTTTTCAATAAATATCCTTAATGGGGACTATACACAATTAACATTTGATACAATCTCTTATAAAACTGACCCTATTTTTTTACCCGGAGGTAATGATATTGTGTGCAGGTACCGACCCGATAAATTGCTTCGGAAAACTGTACCTGCTGAATTGTGGCGCATGAATAGTAAAGGAGATATCTTACATCAACTATCCTTTTTCCCAAAATCTGACAGCACAGCGAAATGGTATGAATATCATGCAGGTCCACCAAAGTGGAATCCTAAGAAGAGATTCATAAGTTATTTGTCAAAACAAAAAGGCGAAACACAAATTTATGCAGTATCCTTTATGCCATTTAGAAAAAACAAATCATGGCAAATTACTTTGGATAGTCTCAACAGCGGCTGGCATAGCTGGAGTAGTGACGGTAAATGGCTGGCCATGGACAAAACAAACAAAGAAGAAAAAGGGTATGACATTTACCTGATGAACTATAAAACCAAAAAAACCGTACAACTCACAAGCGATTCAAAATACGAACAAGCCCCCGTAATAGTAGAAAAATAAATAAAAACCCCGAAGAACTCTTCAGGGTATTTTGTAAGAATAATAAATTCTATTTCTTCCTTGTGTACTTAATCTGCATGGTGTTAAATTCTTTTCCATCCGGCATGGTGATATACATTTTCATTTCCTGTGTATTATCGTCAATGATTTGAAAAGTTTCCCGAACATTGCAGTCTTCTTTTGTTCCCGGGTCTATCATTGTTCCTTTTAGTGTAATTGATTTAGTTGCTTCATCCCACGG
>JBARSW010000272.1:0-2052 GCA_049644925.1 Chitinophagaceae bacterium
ATGCGGCTCAACTGGAAGGAAGCAAGGCCTTTGCAAAAGAATTTATGATTCGGAATAAAATTCCAACTGCGGCGTACAGGGAGTTTACTTTAAATAATTATCACTCTGGTGTAGATTATTTACAAAGGCATGAATTGCCAATAGTATTAAAAGCAGATGGACTGGCTTCCGGAAAAGGGGTTGTTATTTGTGAAAATCATATTGAGGCAATTGCAGAGTTTGAATTGATGATACAACGGGCCAAATTTGGAGAAGCAGGAAAAAAAGTGGTGGTGGAGCAGTTTCTATGGGGAATAGAAATGTCTGTTTTTGTTTTAACCGATGGTAAAAATTATGTTATTCTGCCAGAAGCAAAAGATTATAAGAGAATTGGTGAAGGCGACCTTGGCCCCAACACCGGCGGAATGGGAGCTATCAGCCCGGTACCATTTGCCAATGAAGAATTAATGAAGAAGATTGAAGAAAAAGCGATCAAGCCTACAATAGAAGGATTGAGAAAGGAAGGACTTGATTACAGGGGCTTCATTTTTTTTGGTTTTATGATTGTGAATAATGAACCTTATTTAATTGAATATAATTGCCGCATGGGAGATCCCGAAACTGAAGTGGTGATACCGAGATTGAAAAATGACATGGTAGAACTGTTGAGTGCGGTTACTAAAAAACAACTGGATAAAATAAAAATAGAAATTGATCCCAGGGTGGTTTGCACCGTAGTGGCTGTTAGCGGCGGCTATCCAGGCGATTATGAAAAAGGGTATGAGGTCAGGGGGTTGGATAAAATTAATCCCGAAGACAGTGTTCTCTTTCACATGGGAACAGTTAATAAAAATGGTAAAGTGCTAACCAATGGTGGCCGTATATTTTGCATTACCTCTTATGGCCGTTCTGTATTTGATGCTGTAGAAATATCGAAAGATGAAATGAGAAAAGTATCGTTTGCCGGAATGGAATACCGTGGTGACATAGGATTTGAATTCGACTAATAAAGCCCTTTATATTTTTCAACTTCAATTATGCCCGGAGAAGTAAATTATCACGACTATCTGCAATTAGAAAAAATTCTCGGGGCTCAATCCCTGGAAAGTGAAAAGCATCAGCTTGTTGCTCATGATGAAATGCTGTTCATTGTCATTCACCAGGCTTATGAACTTTGGTTTAAGCAAATGCATCATGAGGTGAATTCGATCGCCTCCATCATGTCAACACCGATAAATGATAATTCCCCGGAATTGCAAACGGTTGTTCATCGACTGCATCGTTGTGTTACTATTCTCAGAGTATTGGTACAGCAGATAGATATTATGGAAACCATGACGCCAATGGATTTTCTTGATTTTCGGGATATGCTTCGTCCGGCCTCAGGTTTTCAAAGCTGGCAGTTTAAAGAACTGGAAGCCAAGCTGGGATTAAAATTTGAACACCGGCATGGCAAAGAATATTATACTTCGCAGTTAAGAACAGAGCATATTGCAATAATTAAGAATGCCGAGGTAAGCCAGTCATTACTTCAGTTAGTAAACAACTGGCTCGAAAGAATGCCATTTTTAAAAGAAGGAGCAGATGAGTTTTTCTGGAATAATTATAAGGAAAACTATCAGTCAAGCCTGGCAGAAGCTGAAAAAAACAATATGTCTGTATTTGACGAAGTGCTTGGTTTTAGTATACCGGCAGAAGGCCGTTCCTTATCATCGGCTGCAAGCAGGGCTGCATTATTCATTATGTTGTACCGTGGTTATCCTTTGCTGCAATTACCTTTTCAATTATTAAATTGTTTGCTTGAAATTGATGAACAATTAAGTTCATGGCGTTACCGGCATGTAAATATGGTACATCGCATCATAGGCACCAGGATCGGTACCGGTGGAAGTACCGGAAAAGATTATCTGAGAGCAGCAGCAGATAAACATTATATATTCAGGGAAATTGCACAGCTGAATAGCTTTTTAATTGAGCGAAGAAAATTACCGGTGTTGTCTTCATCAATAGAAAAAAAACTTGGATTTGGGCTTGTTTAAAAAAATCTCCCCTCCCCATTAAATTGCCTGTAAG
>JBARSW010000273.1:0-1882 GCA_049644925.1 Chitinophagaceae bacterium
CCGCAGAGCAGACCCATTATAATTCGCTTAAAAGCTATTCAAAGAAGATATTGGAACACGGATTGGATGGACTTGCCTACCGGCAGGCAGATGAAAACGGATTTATTTTGCGAAGCAAAATGAATCCTTCCTTAACCGATTGGTCAAATAATTTACCTCTTAAAAACTGGGGAGCTATAATCACCAGGCTAAAACATAGTAAAATCCGTTAAATCCGGCCATCCGTGATCTGCATTAACGTGGCTTTTTATGTGTCTGCACTGCAGTTGAACGTTGCTTCCCTTCCCCTATTTTTTGTATCTTGCACTTATGCTGACGTATAGCAATACAAGTACAAGAGATTTCCTTACTGCTAATCTCGATTTACTCAATCACCGATGATGCTGACGGTGTTTATCGGTTTCAATTACCGGTACATTTCTTTTTTCATTCTCTTTTCCTGAATCTCTTATTTAATTCTTTATGCAATCAATCCTGAATATACCGCACAGCACACAGCATTTTATTGATCTGGAAGAAAAGTATGGTGCACATAATTATCATCCCCTGCCTGTTGTATTAACCCGTGGAAGCGGTGTGCATGTATGGGATGTGGAGGGCAAACAGTATTATGATTTTCTCAGTGGTTATTCGGCCATTAACCATGGTCATTGTCATCCCCGGATTGTACAGGCCTTTATTGAGCAATCACAAAAACTTACCCTTACCAGCCGTGCTTTTTATAATGATCAGTTGGGTGAATTTGAAAAATTTATCACCACTTACTTTGGTTACGACAAAGTATTACCCATGAATACCGGTGTAGAAGCAGTGGAAACAGGTATCAAACTCTGCCGGAAATGGGCTTATGAAGTAAAAGGTATTGAGGAAGGTGAAGCCATCATCATTGTTTGCGAAGGAAATTTTCATGGCCGTACAACTGCTGTCATTTCTTTCAGCAGCGATCCTGATTCTAAGAAAAATTTTGGACCTTATATTCCGGGATTCAACATCATTCCATACAATGATATTCCATCATTGACGAAAGCACTGGAAAATAAAAATGTTGCCGGTTTCCTGGTAGAACCAATTCAGGGTGAAGCCGGAGTGCTTGTTCCGGATGATGGTTACCTGGCAAAAGCAAAACAACTCTGCGAAGCAGCTAATGTATTATTTATTGCAGATGAGATACAAACCGGGTTGGCAAGAACGGGTAAAATGCTGGCATGTGATCATGAAGAAGTTCGTCCCGATATTTTATTATTGGGAAAAGCATTAAGCGGGGGCATGATGCCGGTAAGTGCTGTATTGTGTGATGATGAAATAATGATGACCATAAAACCCGGGCAACACGGCTCCACTTATGGCGGTAATCCTCTGGCTTGCAAAGTAGCGATAACCGCCCTTGAGGTTTTGAAGGAGGAGAACATGATGGAGAATGCAACTGTATTAGGCAACCTGTTCAGAACATCGCTTAATAAATTGCAATCAAAACATATTGCCATGGTTCGTGGCAAAGGATTGCTAAATGCTATTGTTATTAAACATCATAATCCAGATGCAGCATGGGAACTCTGCCTGCGATTAAAAGAAAATGCCTGCTTGCCGGATAGTAAGGGCTTGCTGGCTAAACCAACTCATGGCGATAAAATTAGGTTTGCACCTCCCCTTATTATTACCGAAGAACAAATAATAGAATGTGTGGAAATAATCAGCAGGTCGTTGGCCTGCCTCGATTAAATTTGAATGACTGGTTGCTGACAAATGCATAGAACTGCACTTTCAGTGTTATACTTATCTGGCCTTGGCAGCAGGTGCCGCTTTTGGAATCGCCAAATTGATTGAAGGTTAATTTGAACTCTTTTTTAATGAACGAGCTGTTATTACAATAACGCAATGTCAC
>JBARSW010000274.1:0-15787 GCA_049644925.1 Chitinophagaceae bacterium
TGCCGTGAGCTATCCATAAAACTACCCACTAACTTGGAAAAAGAATTTTTTCCACTGATGGAATCACCTCTGAAATTCAGGTATTGAGATAATGCCGGCAGATCATAACTGGAAGGCATAGAATAATTGGCTTTATCACCATCAAAAAAAGCTTGTTTAGCAAATTTTAATCCTTCGGTGATACTAAGCGGCCTTGCAATATCGGGTAAGGAAGCCAGGTATTTTGAAAGAGAATCTATTCGTTCCAGGTTACTAAGGTATCGTGTTACTCCTTGTTTTTTCCTGGTATCTACTACAATTTCCAAAGGCATTACTCCTTTAAAATTAGTTTCAAAAAATTTCAGGTCGGTATAGATTTTATCAGATTTTGGTAAATCATCCACAATAAAGCCTTCGCTTTTCAATCGGAAAGTACCAATAATTGAAAAGGCTACAATAATCCCTGTAATAATATAGATGAGTTTCCGGTGATTCAATGACCAGCGTTCGAGCCGCCCAAGCCACCTGTTCAACCGGGGATTATCAAGATATTTTGTATGCCTTGTTTTGGGTGATGGAAGAAAGCTTAAGGCGGAAGGGATTAAAATAAGTGAAATGAAAAAAAGCAACATGATATTGATACCTGCCACCAGTCCAAATTCTTTCAAAACCTGGCTTTGTGTTAAAGCAAATACGGCAAAACCAATAGCAGCAGCTACATTACAAAACAGGGTTACAATTCCCATTTTGTCCACCATCATCACCAATGATTTATTCTTATCTCCAGTATCATTCCAAGCCACATGAAATTTGTTGAGAAAATAAATACAATTGGGTATGCCGATCACCACAATAAGCGGAGGAATTAATGCAGTAAGCAAGCTTATTTTGTAACCTAACATATGGAGAATCCCAATACTCCATATTACACCAATCGCTACCACCAACAGGGAAAGCAACATCCCCGATAATGAACGGAAGAATAGCAAAAGGATAATGGCTGAAAAAATAATGGAGGCCAATAAAAAGAATTTCATCTCGTTTGCAATCATCTCGGCTATTTCAGTTCGGATAAGTGGCAGACCGCTTTTATATACTGTAAGGTTATTTTCTTTGCCAAAATCATCAGCCAGTTTGCTGATTGTCGCCACCACACTTACCCGCTGACTGGTGGCCATCAGTTCCTTATTAATCCGCAACCCCATCAACCAGGCTTTTGTTTCCGGGTTATATAACAATTGCTCGTAGAAAGGAAGATTTAAAAAAATGGCAGAAGTGCTGTCAATTTCAGCCTGCGAAAGATATCTATCCGGAAAAATAGTGTCCGCCTTTAGTTTTTCTGTCTCCTGAATTTTAACCAGGTTAATGGCAGATGGAATGGAGATTATATCATCAACACCTTGTACTTTTTTCAACTTACGTTGTAAATCATAATAAGCATTGAAAAGGTTGTCTTGAAACAGTTTGTCTGTTTTGATGCCAATGACCAGCATGTTACCATCTTCACCAAATTTTTTCCGGAATTCCTGGTATGCCTTATATTTTGGATTATTCAACGGAATAGCCCTTGTAAAATCATAACTCATCTGAACTTTACTGGCCTGGTAGGCCATGAGTCCGGTGAGTGCAGCTAGAATTACTAATAACGGCAGACGATATTTCAGGATAAAACTTCCAATGCGATACCACATAAAAGGAAAACAGTATTAAAGCCGCAAAGAAAGCTAAAAAGTTCAAGAGTTTTGTGATTATGGGTTTAAAGTTTTGTTTCAAACAAAAAGCAGTACAAACATCTTGTTAAGTACCCATTTTAATGAAATACTTACCTGTTTAGGCAACTTGTATTTTAGCCATCTGTATAAACAACGATTATTATACTTTTGAGTAATGAGGATGTTGGATAAAATCATAGCAGCTGTTCTTTTACCGGTTGTTGTTTCTGCGCAGGATCCTTTACCTCCGGTTGGATTGTGGCGGGATCATTTGCCCTATAAAAGTGCAGTGGATGTTACTGCCGGCAATGGAAAGGTTTTTTGTGCAACACCGTATAGTTTATTTTCTGTAAACATTAATGATAATGTTATTGAACGATTTAGTAAAATAAACGGCCTGAGCGAAACAGGTATCAGTTCGATAAAATATGATGAGATTAATGAAAAACTGCTGATCGCATACAGCAACAGTAATATAGATATTATTTACCGGAATGATATTTATAACATACCGGATATAAAGAGGGATGATATTCCCGGGGATAATCAGATTTATAATATTTATCCATTGGGAAAAAACTATTTTCTGTCGTCGGGGATTGGCGTTATAGTTATTAATGGTGAAAAGAATGAAGTGAAAGATTCCTGGTTCATTGGTGCTGGCGGAAGTAAGGTAAAAGTAAATGGGTTTACCAGTGATGGGAGTTATTATTATGCTGCCACAGAAGAAGGACTGAAACGGGCTGCCATGTCAGTAAATAATCCTGCTGATTTTTCCAATTGGCAACTTCTCAGCGGAAGCAATGGATTGCCGGCCGGTACCTGTAAAAATGTAATAACCGTTCAGGGTAAGATTATTGCGGAGCAAAATAATTCACTGTTTATACAAAATGGATTGAACTGGACATTACTTTATTCCGATTCCCGGACATTCATCAGCAGCAATACAACGGAAGGCAAAATTCAACTATGTGAACAATCTTTGAGTGGTGCGGGAAGGGTAATTGTTCTGAATGCAGACGGAACTGTTAACCGGGTAATAGAAAATAGTGCTGCCATTTCACAACCGGTAAAAGCTATCCAGTTAAATAATAATAGCTGGATTGCTGATTTACAAACTTCATTATCACGGTTTGGAGAATCTTCAGCATATGAAATTTATTCACTCAATTCACCTCAAGGAATAGCCAGTGGTGAGATGCTTGTTTTTAATAATACTTTTTATGCTAGTGCAGGATCAGTAAATAGTACATGGGAAAAACAGAATAATAGAGATGGCATGTTTAGTCTGAAAGATGGGCAATGGACCAATACAAACCGGTTAAAGTATCCGGCATTGGATACACTGAATGATTTTATTTCCGTAGCTGTAGATAAAAGGGATGAAACTGTATGGGCTGGCTCTTTTGGAGGTGGCTTGCTGCATATAAAACAAGGGCCTGTATTTGAAATCTTTAAACAAAATCATCTTGGCGCTGCAGTTAATGATCCTGCAAGCTATCGGGTAGCGGGATTGGCATTTGATAGTGATAATAATTTATGGGTTTCAAATTTTGGTGCTGTACAACCGCTGCGTGTTCGGAAAAGTGACGGAACATGGAAAAGTTTTTCTTTGCCATTCTCTTTATTTCAAAACGCATTGTCTCAAATAGTGATTGATGACAATAATTACAAATGGATAGTAGCCCCTTTGGGAAATGGATTGATTTGTTTTGATAATGCAAATACTATTGATAATATAATTGATGATAAATGGAAAAAATTAGGCACTGGTTCCGGAAATGGAAATTTGCCTGTTAATGATATTCGATGTCTTGCAAAAGATAAAAGTGGGTACATATGGGTAGGAACGGCTGATGGCATTGCGGTAATTCAATGCCCGGAACTGGTATTTGGTATTCCTGTTTGTGATGCAATATGGCCAATAGTTCCCAATGGAAATTTTGCCGGATACCTGTTTAAAGGACAGGAAATAAAAAGCATTGCAGTGGATGGAGCAGATAGAAAATGGGTGGCCACGGCTAAAGGCGTTTTTCTTATCAGCACAACAGGAGAAAAAGTAATTTACCAGTTTACAGAGGATAACAGTCCGTTGTTAAGTAATGATGTTTCAAAAATAGCTATTGACGGAAAAACCGGTGAAGTGTTTTTTGCTACGCAAAAAGTGATTTGTTCATTCCGGAGTACAGCTACAGAGGGTGGTGAAACAAACGAAAATGTTTTGGTATTTCCTAATCCTGTTCCACCGGGGTATTCAGGAACCATCGCTGTTCGTGGATTGGTAAATAATGCAATAGTGAAAATAACAGAACTTGATGGGAGATTGGTTTACCAGACAAGAGCATTAGGTGGACAAGCGGTGTGGGATGGAAGGAATTACCGGGGGCAAAAAATTTCCAGTGGTGTGTATTTAGTTTTAGTGAGTGATGATGGCAGGAAAGAAAGAATGGCAACAAAGATTTTTTTTATTAGTAAATAAACATACCCTTTAAGAAAAGGCTTATTGTATTTCTATATTATTGGTAAACAAAAATGCCTGACAAACTTCATAAAACTAAAGGCATTGTACTGCGTACAGTGAAATATGGTGAAACAAGTATTATCGTTACCATGTTCACAGAATTGTTTGGTGTGCAAGCATACCTGGTAAACGGTGTACGAACGTCTACAAAAAAAGGATCCGGGAAAGCAAATCTTTTTCAGCCAACTGCAATTCTGGATCTGGTTGTTTATCACAATGAGCTAAAGCACCTGAACCGGATAAAGGAATTCAAATGGGCAACTATTTATCAGCATATATTATCGGATGTGAGAAAAAACGCAGTGGCTTTATTTATGGTTGAATTGCTGACGAAATGTTTAAAGCAACCAGAAGGAAATCCGGACCTGTTTAGTTTTGCCGAAGATTGTTTGTTGAATCTTGATAAAAGTAATATGGCAGTGATGGCCAACATGTCATTATTTTTTGCCTTGCACCTCACTCATTTTTTTGGATTCAGGATGACGGATGATTACAGCAGTGAAAACCGTTTTTTAGATTTAAAGGAAGGAGGATTTTTTGCTGAACAACCGCATCATCCACATTTCCTGGAGGATAAACAGGCTTATATAACTTCTCAATTATTAAAAGTGCAACAACCTGAAGAATTGGAAGAAATTAAGTTGAACCACGATTTCCGTCGCCACTTACTATTTGTGTATGAAACCTATTATGCCTTGCATATAACAGATTTTGGTACAATGAAGAGTTTACCGGTATTGAGAGAAGTGTTAGGCTAATTTTTTAGATAGTCCGGTTTTGTAATCAACTAAACTCACCCCCGGCCTTTTGCCTTTTTCAAAACTTCCCAACTCATCTTTCCATCCCAATGCTTTTGCTCCATTACTGGTAGCCCATTGTAAAATTGTTTCGTCTGGTATATGCGGAAAATATTTTTTAATTGTTTCCATTTCTTTTGCAATACTCAGTTGCCAGTTGCTGCTGTAGCTATCAGTACCTAAAACTATGTGACAGTTATGTTTCATTAGCATATCTATGGGCGGCACTTTATTTTCAATATACAGGTTGGCATTAATACATAAACAATAAACCAATTTCAATCCATTACTTGCTGCATACTCATTTGCCCAAACCACATCTTCTTCTGATGTAAAAGTGTTGTGGATTAAAAAAATAGTTTGTCCGTTGTTGAAGTAAGGCAATACAGAACGGATGCTGCTCTTTCCTGTTACTGGAAACGGTGATTTTTCAAGGCCAAATATTTTAAAGAATTTAAGAAAATCGCCACCACCGGTTTTATAGAGTTCATCTTCTGCCGGATGTTCCTGGTTATGAATTGAAATAACCTGGCCTTTAGTGGCTTCATTTATAAGCTGAAATGTTTTTGGAGAAATAGTATAAGGGGCATGAGGAACAAGGGATGACCGTTGATGGTTGGCAGGACATCGGTCATCGGTCATTTCCGAAAGTATTTTTTCGTAATGATTAACCCTTTCTTCTGCTTTTTCATCCGTAAAACTCAGCACTTCTACAAAATTCTGCCATCGGATCTTGCTCCGGCTTTTTACCTCCGCCGTATCTGCAGTATTGCCGATATCACCAACTGCAACAATGCCATTATTATACATTTCTTTTTCTGCTGTGATAATTGACTGCATCTTTTTAACATCAGGGTCTTCGTAAGCCACTCCCTCGGAGGGGTTTGGGGAGGCCTCCCTTTTTGTAACAACAGAACATAAAAATTCAATTAAACCGGTATGTGGTGGTATTACATTTTTCAAATGACTTAACTCTAAGTGACAATGGCAATTGATAAGTCCGGGAGTAAGAATCCCTTCATAATGCTGTACATCTTCTCCGGCTTCTGAAATCGGAATAATAGCTTCAACAATTCCCGTTTCGTCCGTTATCAGTACATTGTTATCATTCGTGAAACGATAACCGTCAAACAATTTGTCTGCTTTGAATTTTTTTAAACCCATGCAGGCAAATTACAAATTTCATCCCGCTAATAGCGGGACCAAATCGTTAATTTTGCCGCTTTATTGAATATGTAATTTTTTATCAGGAATTTTTCTCATTTATGTTAGACAGATTAGAAGCCATAAAAGCAAGATTTGATCAATTGGGAGTAGCACTTACCAATCCTGAAATAGTAAGTAATAATAAAAAATTTGCTGAAACCAGCAAGGAGTACCGCAGCCTGGAAAAAATTGTTATATCATATAATGAGTATAAGAAAATATTAGAGGATATAGATTTTTATAAAGAAGCTTTGGCAGGTGATGATGAGGAAATGCGGGAACTGGCAAAATCTGAAGCGCCGGCTATGGAAGAGAAGAAGACACAAATGGAAGCTCATATCCGTCAGTTATTGATACCCAAAGATCCGCAGGATGAAAAAAATGCAATTCTCGAAATACGGGCCGGAACAGGTGGGGATGAAGCCAGTTTATTTGCAGGTGATTTATTGCGGATGTATATGCGATACTGTGAAAGAAGGGGATGGAAAACCGCACTGCTGAGTGAAAATGAAGGCTCTGTTGGCGGTTTTAAAGAAGTACAGCTAGAAGTGACAGGCGATGATGTGTATGGCACGTTGAAATTTGAAAGCGGGGTACACCGGGTGCAAAGGGTTCCGGATACAGAGGCATCTGGAAGGGTACATACTTCTGCGGCAACCGTAGCTGTGATGCCGGAAGCGGAAGAAGTTGATTTTGAATTAAACCCGGCGGATGTTAAAATGGAAACTGCCCGAAGTGGTGGTGCTGGAGGCCAAAACGTAAACAAGGTCGAAACCAAAGTTCTGCTTACGCATATTCCAACAGGCACTGTAGTAGTTTGCCAAACGGAACGTTCTCAATTGGGCAATAGAGAAAAAGCCATGGGGATGCTTCGTACTAAACTTTATGAGGAACAGGTAAGAAAGCAGGAAGATGAAATAGCCCGGCACCGTAAAAGTTTAGTAAGTACAGGTGACCGTAGTGCTAAAATAAGAACGTATAATTTTCCTCAGGGTAGGGTTACAGACCATCGTATTGGCCTTACTTTGTATAATCTTGATGCAGTACTGAATGGCGATATCAATGAACTGATTGATGCGCTGCAATTTGCCGAAAATTCAGAAAAATTAACCAAACAAGGTTAGCATTAGCCATTTGGGCGCCATCAAGGTAGTTTTCATCGAAATATCTTTACTGAAAATAACAGAAATTGTAATTTAGATTTTGTAATTTTTTTTCAACCTGCTGGATCCCTGAAAGATTCAGTACAAATCAAAAAACAATGCTTGATCAGCTTATTAATTTAGTAAAACAAATTGGACAGGATACTGTGGTAAACAATCCTGAAGTTCCTAATGAACAAAATAACGAGGTAATGGCAGATGCTACCAGTACCATTACCAGTGGATTTAAGAACATTTTGGCCGGAGGTGGTTTCCAGAATATTCTTGATTTATTTAAAGGTGGTGGCAACAGCGGAGCATCCGGAAGCGGAATTGGGGGATTACTAAAGAACCCGATTGTGACTATGATGGTTGGTTATTTTATCAGTAAACTGGTAAGTAAGTATAAAATGGCACCAGCTGCTGCAAACAATGTAGCCAGTTCTCTTATTCCCAATGTGCTGAACGGGTTGATTAACAAAACCAATGACCCCAATAATCCTGGTTTCACCCTGGATGGTTTGATTGGTTCCTTAACCGGCGGCGGCGAACAGGCAGCTCAACAAAGTGAAAGTAATGACTCTCCTTTACAAAATCTGCTGGATCAATTTACTGGCGGTGGAAATGGTGGTTCCTCTTCAGGTGGTGGCGGTTTTAATATTCAGGATATTATTGGCACATTGACCCAGAAAGCTCAAAATAGTTTTCAGGACCAACCAAGTAGCGGAGGCGGAGGATTGATGGATCTTATTAAAGGATTTATGAAATAGCCGATAATTAGAAAGGACTAGTTATCAAAGAGTAACAAGGGTTAAATCTTTTTTCTTTGTGATGTTGATTTTTTGGCATGAAATTTCGAATGTATTCTGAAGAGTTAACGTCAAATTGATAGTATTTCAGTTCTTTGGTTGTTTAAAAGTAGAAAGCCACCGTAATTCTTCCTATAAAAGCTTGTATTAAAGCACTATAAGAAGGAAAAAGAAGTGAGGTTACGGAAGGCAGGAAAGTGGTTTTACGAAGATTTTGCTTTTAAACTTTCATTAACAGCAAGTATCATACTTTAGGAAGTAACTTTACGTTATAGATTTAAGATTAAAATTTGAATTAATTATAAAGACATTAAATTTTCTCATAAGCAGTTAGTTTTGGTTGCGACCCCTGTTTCTACAGGGGTCTATTTTTTTATATACTTTCTGTTACTGATTAAAAAACCAGTTCCTGCCCCAACCATATCTGCAATAATATCTCCTAATTCAAATCCCCTGTTAGCAATAAAATATTTCTGGACAAACTCCATCGAAATCCCATAAACCACAGCTAAGGAAAAAATTACAATAAATATTTTTTTTAATTTCTTTCCTGAATTTTGTTTTTTACTGAATGACCAGCAAAATAAAAAAACCAAAATAGCAAACAGGCCAATATGTATCCACTTATCAAAGAAAATTTTATCAAGAAAATTTTCAGTCGGAAAAGCAGTACCGGGAATTGTTAATAAAATCGTAGAAATAATTAACCAGGCTATTCCTGAAAGAAAAGCAGGATTGAATGTGTTCAATTTTTCAGGAGTTAATGCTATAAAAAATTATTGCAAATAATAAAATAAAAGTTACAAAAGCAGGTGCTGTTAACCAACTAACGCTTCATAAGCTGCGGCATCCATCAATGCATCAACATCTGCAGGATTGTCCACTTTCATTTTTACCATCCAACCGGCTCCATACGGATCGTTGTTTACAGACTCCGGTACTCCGGTCAAAGCAGGATTAAGTTCAGTTATAGAGCCACTAACCGGTAAGAATAAATCGGAAACAGTTTTCACCGCTTCTACTGTGCCAAATACATCACCTGCCTGAAGGGGCACACTAATTTTTTCTACTTCCACATAAACAATATCACCTAATTCCCCCTGGGCATAATCAGTTATTCCAATTGTAGCTATTTCGCCTTCTAAGCTTATCCATTCATGATCTTTAGTGTAACGGAGATTGGTAGGGAAATTCATATATTTTTATTTTGCCTGCAAACCTAACGAAAATAGCGATAGATATCCTTAGTCATCTGATGTTGTTTCGATAAGCATTATATTTTCACCGGTTCATACATGCCGTTCATGCCAGTATTTGCACCATTGGTCGCTTATCGCTTTTCTCAACCTTATCTGCAATGGTATCTTTGCCTCTCAAAAATCAAAAACCATTAATAATGAGTAAGATAGTATTACTAATTGCAGGATTTGTGTGTATGGCCTCCGTTTCGCAATCTCAGAAGGTAACAGGTACAGTAAAAGACCAGCAGGGAAAAGGACTTGTAAAATCAACTGTTTCATTACTGAATGCAAAAGACTCTTCAATCGTTAAACTGGCTGCTTCTGCTGAAAATGGAAGGTTTTCAATTGCTACTTCCAAAACCGGAAAATTCCTGGTCAGCACTTCACATGTTGGTTACAATACAGCCTATTCAAAAGTCTTTGAATTATCGGGAACAGGCGATTTAGAACTGGGTGAAATTGTTATTTCAAAAGCGGAAGGTGATTTAAAAGGGGTGACAGTTACCAGTAAGAAACCAATGATAGAGGTAAGGGCCGACAAGACCATTTTGAATGTGGAAGGAACCATTAATGCAGTTGGAAATGATGCACTGGAGCTTCTTCGTAAAAGCCCAAGTGTAATGGTGGATAAGGATGATAATATTAGCCTGGCAGGAAAAAATGGAGTGCAGGTTTATATAGATGGTAAACCATCGCCACTTTCTGGTTCTGATTTATCCAACTATCTTAAAACAATGCAATCATCGCAGATTGAAGCCATTGAAATTATAACTAATCCATCCGCTAAATATGAAGCTGCCGGAAATGCAGGCATCATCAATATAAAACTAAAAAAGAATAAAGCTTTTGGAACAAACGGATCGGCAAATATTGGATATACCCAGGGCTTTTATCCTAAATTCAACAGTGGGGTAAACCTCAATTACAGAAACAAAAGTGTGAACATTTTTGGCAGTTACAATTATAACAATGCCAAACACAAAATTGAATCGAACTCAATAAAAGCACAATTTGATACTTTATTTACCCAAAACAATACAATCATTTACGATCTCAAAACACATGGATTTAAAGCCGGTATTGATTATTTTATAAATAATAAAAGTACCATTGGTGTAACGGTTAACGGTAACCTGGCTGATATTAATTTAAGTACGGAAGGCCCCATGTATTTCATTTACAAACCAACCGGGTTGACAAG
Source organism: Chitinophagaceae bacterium (assembly GCA_049644925.1). Classification (GTDB taxonomy): domain Bacteria; phylum Bacteroidota; class Bacteroidia; order Chitinophagales; family Chitinophagaceae; genus JJ008. The sequence goes on from JBARSW010000274.1 coordinate 10,609, forward strand.
CAGAATATTAAAGGCAACAAATAATAATGAAATGAAGCGGGACAATATGAATACCAACCTGAACTACCGCTATGCTACTACTGGTGGCTCTGAACTTAATATTGATGCTGATTATGGATTTTTTAATATCAGATCAAACCAGTACCAGCCCAATTTTTATTATCAGCCAAATGGTACTACTGAAATAAGCAGGACAATTTACGAAATGATTGCTCCAACAGATATCAGTTTATATTCTCTTAAAGCGGATTATGAAAAAAATTACAAAGAAGGGAGATTAGGATTTGGCGGAAAAATTGGTGCAGTAGAAACAGATAATGATTTTCAGCGCTATAATGTTTATACAGCCGGAAAAACTCTCGATACATTAAAAAGTAATGTGTTTAAATATAAAGAGAACATTAATGCTGTTTATGTTAATTATAATAAACAATTGAAGAAAGGAATCATGTATCAGTTTGGACTGCGGGCAGAGAATACAAATTCGAAAGGAACCTCTACAGGTTTTAAGCAGGTTTCCACTTCCATGTTGCCATATGATTCAACTTTTAAAAGGAATTACACGGATGTATTTCCCAGTGCGGCCATAACGTTCAATAAAAATCCTATGAAACAATGGACCTTTTCTTATAGCAGAAGGATTGACAGACCAGCTTACCAGGATTTGAATCCGTTTGAATTCAAATTAAATGAATACACTTTTATGAGGGGAAACACATTGTTAAGACCACAATACACAAATAGTTTCGACATCACTCATATTTATAAATATAAACTGACAACCAAGCTTACATACAGCCATGTAAAAGACATTTTTGTGCAATTGCCTGATACAACAGAGAAGACAAAGTCCTTCTCCATAAAAAAGAACCTTGCATCACAGGATGTATTTGCATTGAATATCAGTTATCCGTTTCAATATAAATGGTATAGTTTTTTTGCAAACCTGAATTCAAACTTTTCGCATTATGTAGCTGATTTTGGCGGCGGTGACCGTAAAATAGATCAGCAGGCTTTCTCGTATGTTTTTTATATACAAAACGGCTTTGCCCTGGGCAAAGGATGGACAGGAGAACTTACCGGCCTTTATATTTCACCTATGTTATGGCAGGGGCTTTTCAAATCAAAACCGATGGGAATGGTTGATGCCGGTTTACAAAAAATAATTTTTAAAGGGAAAGGAAATGTGAAGTTTGCTGTTAGTGATATTTTTAAAACAATGAAATGGGGCGGTTCAGGAAATTTTGCCGGGGCCAGAAATGAGGGATATGGTAATGGTGAGATGCCACAATTTAAACTGAACCTGAATTTCAGATTTGGTAACAGCCAGGTAAAAGCTGCCCGCCAGCGAAAATCTGCTATAGAAGAAGAGAAGAAAAGGGCGGAAAGTAATGGTGGCCAACAAGGCGGTATTGGTCAGCAATAATTTATTTCAGTTGTAATTATAAAAGGAGATGTATTTATGCATCTCCTTTTTCTTTGCAGTTATTTTCTTTTACGCTTAACTAATTTAGCCTTTATTATTCTTACATCTTGTAACGGCCTGTCACGGTCGGCAGCCTTGCTGGTTTCAACAGCTGCAATTTTATCTACCACTTCTATCCCTTTTACCACTTCACCAAATACCGTATAGTTTTGATCAAGGTGAGGGGTACCACCGATTGTTTTATACAATTCCCGCTGTTGGATGGGTATTTTACTTTTCAACCTGAATGTTTCTACTGAATCTAATCCCGCATCGGTAAATATTTTTCCCTGGGTTATATAAAACTGGCTACCGCTGCTTGCTTTTTCCGGGTTATTATCCCTGGCAGCTGCTATCACTCCTTTTTTATGAAATAATGTTTGTCTGAACTCAGCAGGTATTCTGTAGGAGGGGCCTCCATTTCCCAAAGCAATACCTGGGGCGGCGTTTTTACTATCGGGGTCACCACCCTGAATCATAAAGTTTTTTATAACCCGATGGAATAATACACTATCATAAAAACCGGTCTTTACTAATTTCAAAAAATTATCCCGGTGTAAGGGAGTGGAATCAGACAACCTGATTGTAATATCTCCCATACTTGTTTGTATGAGTATATTTCTTTTTCGATCCTTTTTTGTGATAACAGAATCACTTTGGGCTTGAATAACCGAGGTAATTAAAAAAAATACCGGGAGGATAAAAATATTTTTCATTTTCAGGTTTAAATTGTCAGAGATCATTTTCTGTAAAATAAAGTAACACATGGTCTTTAATAAAATTTTCCTGTTCATAAGCATTCATATCCGGCATTGGTTTTAATTGCCTGAAATGTGGCCAGCCATCTTTATCCACCATTTCCATTTCATAATAGCCACTTTTTGAAAGCAGGCTGCACACGGCTATGTGCATCAGGTCCTGTTTTTGTTCTTTGGTAAAATTTTCTTTTAGTTCACCAAATTCCTGCACACCTATCAGGAATAAAATAGTTTCCAGGTCAGGTTTTTTTCCAAATCTTTCTACCAGTTTCGCTTCCAGGTTCCACCAGCGTTGCTGTAAATCGTCGCTTATTTGCATCTTACAAAGATAAGAGTGCTGTCATTTGTCTGTGCTTTGTTTCTACTGCCTTTTACCTTAATCCCCCCATCTTATCTTTGCGGCAAAACGGTATAAATTATTTAAAACTTTTTCTGCCCGGCGTCCCTGCTATACACCGGGCCGGGAGGAGGAGACGCCGGAAGGAAACAATATGTCAGTCGAGAATAAAAACATTATTGATATTGTAAGCATTGATGAAGAAGATAATGCAGTTCTTACAATAACTGACCATTTGGAATGGGATATTGAGAACGAACATCTTCTAATTCTTCAAGATAAAATAAATTCTTATTTGGGTGCAATAGAAGGCGGTGAACTTTATACTAACTATCCTAATGCAGAAAACAAAAATATAATTATAAGGGTTGTTGCATTACATAATCCCAATGAGGAAGGAGAAATATTTTTGGAAAGGGTAAAAAAAGTAATAGAGGAAGGGGGTTATAGTTTTCAATTTAAACAGCGTCCACTGGAAGATTAGAGATAATTTTTTTCTGCCATGCATCCCTGCTATACACCGGGCAGGGTATAGGAGACACCGGAAGGAAACAATCCCAACAAATTATAAATGAAAAATGAAAAAAATATTTGCTGACTTTAACAATACTGATAGCCAAGGTAGAGTTCGATTAAATACTCTTGGAACAATAGAGGATATTGAAAAACAAGAAATTTATATGATGATAGATCTGGAAGTTTTATTAGATGATTACGATGAGTTATCAATTTCTGGAATTATTGAATTTTCTGAGAAAGAAAATATTTGGGTGGCTGTAATTAAAAGGGATGAATTACAGTGATTTTTTTTCAGCCCGGCGTCTCCCACTTCGACTCGTTCCTGGAAAGGCAGGCATTGGCCTTACTACGGAGTAAACAGCAACAGTTCATAAATCGTTCTGAAGATACCGTTTTGCAACTCATCATCAACTTTGCTTTGTCCCCCTGCCTTTCACCTTAATTCTTCCACCTTATCTTTGCGGCAAAACGGTATAAAAATGTTACAACTCCAGGTACTAAGACAAAACCCACAAGAAGCAAAAGAAAGGTTGGCTGTAAAATCTTTTACTGAAACCGGATTAGTGGATGAGATAATCGCTTTGGATGATGAAAAAAAGAAAATACAACTTGAATCAGATAATTTACTGGCCAAAGTAAATGCTACCTCTAAAGAAATTGGAGCATTGATGGGCAAAGGGCAAAAAGAAGAAGCTGAAAAAAAGAAGCTGGAAGTAGCCCAATTTAAGAATTCGCAACAACCATTGGCTGAAAGATTTGCAGAAATTGAAAAGCAGCTAACTGATAAATTGGTGCTGCTGCCAAATCTTCCGTCTGATAAAGTGCCAGCCGGCAAAACTCCTGCAGAAAATGTATTAGTGAAGGAGGCTGGAGTTAAGCCTCAATTATCGGCAGATGCTATTCCGCATTGGGACTTAATTAAGAAATATGATATTGTTGATTTTGAAACAGGAGCAAAAATTACCGGTAGCGGATTTCCTTTATTTAAAGGGAAGGGAGCAAAACTTCAGCGGGCATTGATTCAGTATTTTCTTGATTATAACACAGCAGCCGGTTATACCGAATACCTGCCGCCATTAATGGTGAATGAAGCAACAGCCTATGGTACCGGCCAGTTGCCGGATAAGGAAGGCCAGATGTATTATATGCAGGCAGATAATTTTTACATGATCCCAACTGCAGAAGTACCGGTAACAAATATTTACAGGGATGAAATTGTAAAAGAAATTGACCTGCCGATTAAAATGACAGCTTATTCTCCCTGCTTCAGACGGGAGGCAGGAAGTTTTGGTGCTGATGTAAGGGGATTAAACCGGGTGCATCAGTTTGACAAAGTCGAAATAGTTCAATTGGTTCATCCGCAAAAAAGCTATGAAATGCTGGAAGAAATGGTACTCCATGTAGAAAAATTATTAAGTAGCCTGGAACTGCCTTATCGTATTCTTAAATTATGCGGAGGAGATATGAGTTTTGCTTCTGCACTAACCTACGACTTTGAAGTTTACAGTGCTGCGCAGGGTAAATGGCTGGAAGTAAGTTCAGTTTCTAACTTCGAAGCTTTTCAAACCAACAGGATGAAGATCCGGTTTAAGGATTCTAATGGAAAATCACAATTGGTACATTCTCTTAATGGAAGTTCCCTGGCATTGCCCAGAATAGTTGCTTGTTTATTAGAGAACAATCAGGAAACCGATGGCATTAATCTGCCGGCTGTATTGCATAAATACTTTGGAGATTCGGTTATTTCCTGAAATGCCCATAAACAATGCTTGTTTACAAACCGGAATGATTATTAAGGCATACCATGTGGCAAATTTCTAAAATGAAAAATAAACACATGAAATGCCCATAAACAATATTTGTTTACAAAACGGAATGGTTATAAGGGCATACTATGTGACAAAAATATCATCCGCTAAAGGCGGATAAATAAAAAATAAACACATAAAATACTTTATATTTAAATTTCAAAAAACAAAAACTGAAATGAAGAAAGTAATTCTCTTAACGTTGGCAGGAACATTATTATTAGTTGCCTGTAGCAGGAAAGTGGTGCCTGCAAAAGAAACGGGTGCAGCTACAACTCCAAAAGCTACAGAG
>JBARSW010000275.1:0-1694 GCA_049644925.1 Chitinophagaceae bacterium
GTTTTTGATAAAACCGGAACACTGACAACCGGAAAGTTTGAAGTTTCAGGTTTTAAGTTTCTTGTTGGGGATGAGAATGAATTTAAAAAGATTGCTTATAGCATCGAAAAATATTCCAATCACCCGATTGCAAAATGCATAATGGATGCCTGGAAAACTAAAGATGTAATAGCCTGGAAAAAAATTGAAGAAGTGAAAGGCCTAGGAATGACTGCAGAAGATAAAAATGGAAATAAATATGCTGCCGGTTCTTTTAAATTAATTGATGGACTTACAAAAGACGACACTCACAATGTTTATATTCTCCGTAATGGCGAACTACTTGGATGGATTGATGTACAGGATGAAATAAGGCCGGAAGCAAAATCAGTAATAGATTACCTGCATAGTAAAAATATTAAAACAATACTACTCAGTGGTGACAGGCAGGCAAAGTGTAATCAACTGGCAGTACAATTGGGTATTGACAATGTAATTGCTGAACAAACCCCGGAACAAAAATTGAAAATAATAAGTGAGCTTACGGCAGCAAGTCCAACAGCCATGGTGGGTGATGGAATAAATGATGCACCAGCTTTAGCCAAAGCCACTATTGGAATTTCTATGAATGATGCTTCACAGATTGCAGTACAAAGTGCCCAGGTTGTATTGATGAATCATGGGTTAAAAAATTTACCCACTGCATTAGGATTAGGAAAACATACTTACCTGACCATAAAACAAAATCTATTCTGGGCATTTGCTTACAATATCGTTGCAATTCCTATTGCCGCATTGGGCTTCCTTACACCAGCCTTCAGTGCATTAGCCATGGGACTAAGTGATGTGGTATTGGCATTTAATTCGATAAGATTGTTTGTAAAGAAGGTGGTGTAATAAATCATTATGCAAAAAGTTTATTACTGTATCTTTTTGTTTAGATTATTAACTTATGGAGAAAATATTGTTTCAGCCCAAAACAACCTGCTCCTAAATGGTAATTTTGAAGATATAAATACCTGCACCGAATACAATGCTGAATGTGGTGTGGAAGGATGGTTTTACCTGAAAGATGTAAAAGCACAGATGTTTGCGGCAGATAATAATAATCTATTAGGGAACAATTCTTTTGGCATTTTCTATAACTGGCTGGGCTACTCCGGATTTACACCAGTCATTGGTGCCATTTTACCTTGCGGCTTGAAAAAGGATAATCGATACACCTTTAAAGGAATGATATCCGCAAAGCTGAATCCAAAATTGAATTTCACACCAGGCATTTGCCTGGGAGAAAAATTTTATGTACCAAGACGAACTTTCGCAAAAAACATGCAACCAGACAGTATCATTAATATCAGGAAGATTCCCGAAACCAATTTCTTTTCTTTTGAGTATAGCTTTACAGCCGATGGCACAGAGAAATACCTGACCTTCGGAACCTTCATTTCAGAAGATACTGTAGCAGCAAAAAAGAATTTAATTGGCACTCAGACTGTCTCCATAGTGCTGGATAATTTTGAGTTAATACCAGAAGATAAAAATGAAACAACCTGCATTAATTTTTCAACCAATAAAGAAATTATATACCACTATAATTTCCGCCATAAGGAAATGGATTATTCCTTATACGGAAAAGGTGAACTGGCTATTTCATTAACTACTAATGATACCAATTACCTAACAAGAATCATAGAGCCTGTACCACCAGCTTCAAA
>JBARSW010000276.1:0-34477 GCA_049644925.1 Chitinophagaceae bacterium
TATGGCTTCATAAATATTTTCTGATTCCTTCATTAATACAAAAGGATCCAATCCACCACATTGCATTAATACCGGGCAGTTAACTTCTTTTACGTACCGGGTTGTTTTAAAGTTAAATCCGTTAAAACCTCTTTCTACACCAATCCAGAAAGTAGTAAGAAAAGTAAAAGGCTGTTGAGGAAAGCCAAGCATCCGGGCCCTGGCTTTTAAATAAGTCTGCAAGGATTGAAAAGGCATTTCTAAAATAATACCAGCCGGTTTAAGCTGATAATCCGCAATCGATTTTGCAATAACCACTGCCCCCATCGAGCTACCATATAGAAAAATTCTTTTCTCCCCTTGCTGTTCCAGGTAATCCCAGGCAAGTTTTACTTCTTCGGTTTCCCGTACTCCAATTGTAGTGGTGCTTCCCTCACTATTACCATGACCCCGGAAATCTACCAGCAAAATATTATAACCCCATTTCAGAAACTCATAAGCTTCTTCCAATAAACTGGCCTTGTTTACGGTGATTCCATGAAAAAGAATAACTGTTCCCTTTGAAATAGAATCTGATTTGGCATACCATGTATCTATTATCAGTCCATTCGCCGTTTTTAGCTGCACTGTATCATACTGAAAAACCGGTTTTTCGGTAATTGGTAAACTTGACTGATTGGGACCTGTAAAAAGTTTCCAGGTTTTTGCTAAAATATTTCGACCTGATGCATGATTAGCGGATGAAATATTTTTATAAAGATGAGTAAATTTATAAGCGTAAATAGATGCGCTGATATTTATGAGAATGAATTGTACCAGCAATACCCATAAAATCCACCGGATTATAGAAGGCAGTCTGCGTTTGATGGCTTGTTTTTCCATGAGATGATTACTTGCCGGCAAAGGGCTTCTGCCAAAAGTAATTTTTAGAAAGCATACCAGCTACTAAATCTGCAAATTTTTTATAGACCAATTTTTTTCTTTATATCAGCAGGGATAGCCGCTTTATGAACAACAATTGCAGCAGTTTTAATAGCAAAATAATTTTCATTCATATATAAAAAACCCCTTTCCTTGTTACCGTTGGTACCCCAGGAGTTTTTTACATAATACCATTTCCGGCCTTTATTGTCAGTTGTTTTTCCTACAATATGCATCATATGATCCAGGTAGCTGCTGCTGTCAGCAAAAGTTCGTTGCCTTTCATCAGCAAGTATTTTTATGGTATCTGGCAAAAAAGCTATGTTATCATAAAAATTAAATCCGGTTTCAGAAACATCACCATCCCATAAAACAGAATACCCGTTTTTCAACGCTTCATTTGTTATCCGTAAAAAATCTGCAAGGGGCACATTCATATATTCAGCAGACATCCAGTTGTATTTATTCTCCAGCACAAATGGTTTATACCAGGGATGATGAGAATAAGAGGTTATTTCTATATAATCATCAGGATTAAATTTCAATACCTTTTTCATAAAATTGAGTGGAGTGACCTGCTTCTCATCAAACTGAAAAGCAGAGGGCAGTTTCCCCAGGTATTTATCAAGACAGTTATTTATATATTTCCAATCAAGACTGTCTGGCTCCTTCTTACCATCGGCCAGCATGGATTTTATTTTGAAACTCATCAGTGTATCCAAAATCTGGTGATTATGAGCATACTCTTTCCGTGGCTTTCCATTATATACATCTTCCGGAACTATCCCGTATTTTTTTAATACCCATTGCACATCTTGAAATTGACCTCCTGGAGTAAAATAATTCTGCCCACCTGTTTTCAAATGTGTTTTAATTTTTTGCAGATAAGACATCCGGGCCGTAAACATTTCACTAAGGTCAAACTCCCGATTACCCATTCTCAATAATTCACTTTCTATAAATGAATTGCTGGCAAAACTCCAGCAGGTTGAAGATATGGACTGATCTTTAACCGGAGTGCAGCTCAACGGAACTACAGGATTTATTACCGGGTTTTCTTCAATGGTTTGCGCCAGGCATTCCAAAGAAAAACTAATAAAAGAGAATATCAGAAACAAACGGGCCATTGTTTATATTTTTCCATTCTTAATCTCTTCTACCACACCCGGGTCGAGCAGTGTAGAAATATCACCAAGGTTTTCCGTTTCTCCTTCAGCGATTTTTCTCAAAATCCTTCTCATAATTTTTCCGCTCCTGGTTTTTGGTAAACCGGGAACAAATTGTATTTTATCTGGTTTGGCTATTGGGCCAATCATCCGGGTAACTGTTTGTAAGATGTCCTGTCTTGTCATTTCTTCATCCACATGCATATGTTCATATATGATGTATGCATAAATGCCCGTACCTTTTATATCATGCGGATAACCCACCACGGCACTTTCCACTACACCGGCATGCATATTAATAGCATTTTCCACTTCGGCTGTTCCGAGCCGGTGACCGCTTACATTTAAAACATCATCTACCCGGCCGGTGATCCGGTAATTACCTGCTTCATCTTTTAAAGCACCATCTCCCGTGAAATAAAGATTTTCATAAGTATCAAAATAATTACTCCGGCAGCGTTCATGATCGCCATAAGTGGTTCTTAATATTCCCGGCCACGGTGCTTTTATACAAAGATTTCCTTTCATCAACCCTTTTTCATCTTTTTCTGTAACCTCTTTTCCGTTCTCATCAAGCAAAATGGGCTGCACACCCGGTAAAGGTAAAGATGCCCAACTTGGAATAGCCGGTGTTACGTTTGCCAGGTTGGAAATAAGGCAACCACCTGTTTCAGTTTGCCACCAGGTATCAACAATCGGGCAATTCTTTTTTCCAATATTATCATCGTACCAATGCCATGCTTCCTGGTTGATAGGTTCACCAACAGTTCCTAATACTTTTAAGGAAGAAAGATCTTTCCCTTTTATTGGTTCCAAACCAAAGCCCATCCGGCTTCTGATGGCAGTTGGTGCTGTATAATGACTATTCACTTTGGGCCTTTCTATAATATTCCAAAAACGACCTGCATCGGGCCAGGTAGGAATTCCTTCAAACATTACTGAAGTGGCCCCCACTGCTAATGGTCCATACAAAATATAACTATGGCCTGTTATCCATCCGATATCTGCTGTGCAAAAATGTATATCTCCGGGGTTGTACTGAAATACATTTACAAAAGTGTAAGCTGTCCAAACCATATATCCGGCACAGCTATGTACCACTCCTTTGGGTTTACCCGTACTACCTGATGTATATAAAATAAATAAAGGATCCTCGGCGTCCATTTCGGTTGCAGGAAAAGTAACCTTTCCATTTTTCTCAACCTGTTGTTCTGCATGTTCCATTTCATCTTCCCACCAAACATCCCTTCCTTTGATCATGGAAACGGGAGTCCGGGTTCTTGTATAAACAATAACTTTTTTAACCGTTCTGTTGCCGATCAATGCATCATCTATCACTGTTTTTAATGGAATGACCTTATCGCCCCGGTATGCACCATCGCAGGTTACAATAAATTCAGCTTGTGCGTCATACAACCTGTCGGCAATACTATTTGCGGAGAAGCCTCCAAAGATTACACTATGTATTGCTCCAATCCTTGCACATCCCAATACAGCATAAGCCAGTTCCGGAACCATGCCCATATAGATACATACCCTGTCACCTTTCTTAACTCCATTATTAACTAATACCTGGGCAAACTGACAAACTCTTTTATGCAAACGGTTATAGGTTACAATCCTCACCCTGTCTTCCGGGTTGTTTGGTTCCCAGATAATGGCGGGTTTATCACCCATTGTTTCCAGGTGACGGTCGATACAATTTTCAGTAATGTTCAGTTTTCCCCCGGCAAACCATTCAATCTTTGGTTCTTTAAAATTCCAGTCCAGCACTTTATCCCATTTCTTTCTCCATTGAAAATTAGAGGCAATTTCACTCCAGAAGCCTTCGGGATTATCAACACTTCTTTTGTAGTCTGCATGATATTGGGCTAAAGATCTTATCTGGTAGGGGTATGACATAACCTTCATTTAAATTTAGTTCTAAATATACGAATCAAAATATTTCGGCAGTCAGAATCTATTCTGTATTTTGAACGCATGAAACATGTAAACCCACGGGGTGTCCTTAGAAAAGTTATTGCTGCATCTTCCCTGGGCACTATGATTGAATGGTATGATTTTTATATTTTCGGCATGCTCGCCAAGACCATTTCTACTCAGTTTTTTCCGGAAGGTAATACCACTGCTGCACTGTTAAGCACTTTGGCCATATTTGCGGCAGGTTTTATTGTTCGCCCCTTTGGTGCACTAGTATTTGGAAGATTGGGAGATCTGATCGGAAGAAAACATACTTTTCTGCTTACTCTGATATTAATGGGATTTTCTACTTTCCTGATAGGGTGTATTCCCGGTTATAAATCAATTGGCATTGCAGCACCGTTACTTGTTTTGTTGTTGAGACTGGTTCAAGGGCTTGCTCTTGGTGGAGAATATGGTGGAGCAGCTACTTATGTGGCGGAACATGCCCCAAAAGAAAAAAGAGGATTATATACCAGTTGGATACAAACTACGGCAACACTGGGATTATTTATTGCATTAGGTGTAATCTTATTGGTAAAATCAAATATGAGTGATGGTGCTTTTAATGCAGAATGGGGTGGTTGGCGTTATCCTTTCTGGATTTCTATACTTCTGGTGGGTGTTTCTATTTATATCAGGCTGAAGATGAAAGAATCTCCTGTTTTTTCAAAACTGAAATCCGAAGGCAAAACATCGGTAAACCCATTAAAAGAAAGTTTTAGCCATAAAGCCAATTTTAAAATGGTATTGGTTGCATTGTTTGGTGCCGTTATGGGGCAAGGTGTTATTTGGTACACCGGACAGTTCTATGCACAAAATTTTTTAGAAACAAAATGCAATATTGAATTTGAACAGAGCCGAACAATTTTATTATGGGCTATTGCACTCGCTACGCCATTTTTTGTTTTTTTTGGATGGCTTAGTGACAAGATAGGGAGAAAATGGATTATGATGGCAGGGATGCTGTTAGCGATATTTACTTATAGACCCATATTTAATACATTTTTAGTTGACAGTAGAATTGATGAAGGCTTGATACAATCTTATGGACAGATAGATGAAAGTAAGGAAGTTAGAAAAGTAGAAATTCTAAAAATCACTAAAGATTCAGTCATCACAGTTAGCCGGCAACTTACATTACCTGATGGATGGCATTTTACAAAGATTTATACCGATACAATATTTTCCAATAAAGAAAAACTACCTGTAACTTCTAAAATAAAATATATAGATGTAAAGCTAAACAATGAAACCTATTTTAGTTTTATCTGGCTTGTTTTCTTATTAATACTTTATGTTACCATGGTCTACGGTCCAATTGCCGCCTTTTTAGTAGAAATGTTCCCGACAAAGATCCGTTACACTTCTATGAGTTTGCCTTATCATATCGGTAATGGTGTGTTTGGAGGACTGGTTCCTTTTATCGGATTATTATTAACGACTACTTATTCTGCCGATCCATTGGTAGGTCTTTGGTATCCGATCAGCGTTGCAGCTTTATGTTTTATAATCGGCAGTATTTATTTGACAAATAAGATTGATAAAAACGTAAGAGACTAAATCATGAACAAAATAAAAAGAATACTCGGTATTGCCTGGCTGGTTTTAGCCCCTTTGGCAATTTATCTATTGGTAGATGGTGCTTTTATTCATATTGATTTGGCTGGTAAGAAAGACATTAACAACCCGGTTATATGGATAATCATTATCACCATATTTACTCCCATTGCCATTGGATTAATGATTTTTGGCTGGTATGCCTTAAAGGGAGAATATGATCACCTTCCTGAAAAATCTACCGACTTAAAATAAATTTTCCTGTAAAATAAATACAGCTGCCCCGGCCAGATAACCTATTAAAGCCAACCAGGCTATTTTTTTAAGATACCAGATAAAATCAATTTTTTCCATTCCCATGGCAGCTACTCCTGCTGCTGAACCAATAATAAGGCAACTGCCACCTGTACCTGCGCAATAAGCAAGAAATTCCCAGAAATAATGGTCAGTCGGGTATTGTTCCAACCCATACATTCCCTGGGCAGCAGCTACCAGCGGTACATTATCCACTACTGCGGAAAGTAAACCAATAATAATTGTTATCACATTTATATTCCCGATTGCATGATCCATTGAAGTTGCCAGGTTACTTAAAATCCCGGTTGTCTGTAATGCGGCAATGCTTAATAAGATTCCCAGAAAAAATAATATACTGGGTGTATCAATTTTACGTAGTGCATGATTCACGGATAACAATCCTTTTTCTTCCTCATCTTTTCCGCTATGGATTATTTCTGTTATTACCCACATAACTCCAAGTCCGAATAAAATACCCATGTAAGGAGGAAGATGTGTAAGTGTTTTAAAAACCGGAACAAACAGAAGACTGGAGATACCTACCCAGAAAACCGTTCTACGTTGCCTTGCTGTAGTGGTAAGAATGGAATTTTTTTCTTCCGTAACTGGCGGGGCATTTTTTCCTTTTAGTTGTGCAGCAATAATTGCAGTTGGTATAAGCAGGCAAACCAAACTTGGAAGAAATGATTTGAGAATAATGTTTACCGCAGTAATCTGCCCGCCTATCCATAACATAGTTGTAGTTACATCGCCAATCGGGCTCCAGGCACCACCAGCATTGGCAGCGATCACCACTAATCCGGCCAGCATCCATTTTTCGTTTTTATCACTGATAATTTTTCTCAGTAGTGAAACCATCACAATCGTTGTGGTCAGGTTATCCAATACCGCAGAAAGAAAAAAAGCGATAAGGGCTATCAGCCATACCAGCTTCCTGGTATTGGTGGTTTGTATCCGACTGATAATTAGTTGAAATCCATCGTGAGCATCTATCAGCTCCACAATGGTCATTGCCCCTAATAGAAAAAACAGGATGCCGGCCACTTCTCCCAAATGCTCAGTTAATACTGTTGGTACATGTTGCTTGTCGGGTGAAAATATTGCATAAACTGACCAGCAAAGAACCCCGGTAAGTATTGCCGAGGCAGCTTTATTTATCCTGATGGTATGCTCAAAGGCAATTGTCAGGTAACCAAGTACAAATATTATAATTATCAATGTCGTCATAACCTTAACAAAATAAGGAATAAAAGTAACTAAATGTTACTTTTTAAACTACAAAGAGTTGAAAATCAATCAAAAATAAATTTTACAATCTTTAAACAATGTTTATTTTTTTTTGTTCCTAATCTTATATTTCTTCGACAAAAATGAAAAAGATAGCTGCATTATTTTTAATTCTATTTTCCCTTGTACAAATAGCTTCTGTTATCAATGGATTAATATCTGACAATGCTATTGTTTTTATTGTAGATGAGGAAAAAGGAAGTAAGAAATCCGATTCTGAGAAGAAAGAAATTAAAGAAAAATTTATACTTCCCTCAAAATCCAATGAATTCTTGGATAAGACAATTCTTGCTTTTCACCTGTCAGAAAGAAATCATACAAACCCCTGTCTCGAAAAAGAAACTCCCCCTCCTAATATTTAACAATCATTCTTTCCTGATTTAATTTCAGGTATGTATTAACATATCTGTTTCTTCTTGTAATAGTTTAACAAAATATATTTTATGCCGACTACCGCTAGCCCAGTTGCCAGAATACTAAAGCTGGTAAAAATGGAGCGAAAAGAAATTTCTGCTGTTTATTACTATGCCATTTTAAATGGGTTAATACAACTCTCTCTGCCCCTGGGCGTACAAGCCATTATTGGTTTTGTACTCGGCGCTTCTATGAGAGCTTCTTTAGTTATACTGATTGTATTGGTAGTTCTTGGAGTTTTGGCTGCCGGTATTATGCAGGTAAACCAGATGAAGATCATCGAAAAAATTCAACAAAAATTATTTGTTCGTTACTCCTTTGCATTTGCAGAACACATTCCCAAAATGGACCTTAAAAAAACAGATACCATTTATTTGCCGGAACTGGTCAACCGTTTTTTTGATATTCCTGTATTACAGAAAAGTTTATCCAAAATTTTATTGGATATTCCAACGGCCAGTATCCAGATATTGTTTGGATTGATTTTATTATCCTTTTATCATCCTGCATTTATTCTTTTTGGTTTAATTCTAATCATCCTGTTATACTTGATAATCCGCTACACCGGAAACCACGGACTACAAACAAGCTTAGAAGAAAGTAGTTATAAATATAAAGTGGCTGGCTGGTTAGAAGAAACAGCAAGAGTTATTAAATCTATCAAACTCACTAAAAGCAATGACCTGCACCTGCAAAAAACAGATGAACAGGTAACCGGGTATCTTGATGCCCGCAACAAACATTTTAAAATTCTATTAATACAGTACCATATACTGGTAATATTTAAAACCGTTATTACTGCTGCCATGCTGATAGTGGGTACCATTCTACTGGTAAATCAGCAACTGAACATCGGTCAGTTTATAGCTGCAGAAATTATTATTCTGCTGTTGCTTACCTCCGTCGAAAAACTGATTATGAATCTAAGCAGTGTTTATGATACACTTACTTCTGTTGAAAAACTATCTAACCTGACTGATAAACCGGTAGAAGAAAATGGCTCCATTGATCTTACAGATTCCGGCAATGGCTTAAAAATAGAAATGCAAAATCTGAGCTTCAGTTACAATAACGAGAATAATATATTACAAAATATTTCATTGGTGATAAATGCCGGAGATAAAGTTTGTATTCAAGGTAATGAAAGTTCGGGTAAGTCAACACTACTGAAAGTAATGGCCGGCGCCTATCCTGATTTTCAGGGTGTCTTTTTACTCGATGGTGTACCATTGGGAAATTATAATTTGAATAGTGTTCGTTCACAAATGGGTGTGTTAATTAACCAGCAGGATATTTTTAATGGCACAGTAATGGAAAATATTGTTTTGGGCAATAAAAATATTACCCTGGAGACTGTTATTGACACAGCTGAAAAAATGGGCCTTAATGATTTTATTGCTTCCCTGAAAAATGGGTATGATACTATACTGGACCCAACCGGTAAAAGGCTGCCAAGAAATGTAGTACATAAAATATTATTAGTAAGAGCACTGGTCAGTAAGCCCCGGTTATTGCTTTTAGAAGAACCCTTGCATAATTTTGAAAATAGTCAGCGAAATCAAATCATACGACTTCTTACTGAAATTAAAAATACAACACTGATTGTAGTTAGCAATGATGATGATTTTTCAAAACAATGTGACAAAGTAATAACCATTAAAGAAGGGAATATTAACATACAAGCAAACAGTAAATAGTTCAAAAATCATGGAAAACAATAAAATAAAATCATTTTCACATATTTACCAGTACCATAAGAACAGCAAGGTAAAATTCTGGTTCTTTATCTGTTTACTGGTATTTGCCATCTTCCTGTTTTTGCCCTGGACTCAAAATATCCGGGCTAAGGGAACCGTTACTACTTTATATCAGGACCAGCGGCCGCAACAGGTCAACACTATTATCGGTGGTCGGGTGATGAAATGGCATATCAAAGAAGGGGATTATGTAAAAGCCGGAGACACTTTAATTCAATTAACAGAAGTAAAAGTAGATTACCTCGACCCCAATTTGCTACAGCGGACACAGGAGCAACTTGCCGGCAAACAACAATCTGTAGAATATTATAAAAGTAAAGTGGGTGTGGCCGACCAACAAATTAGTGCCATCAACTCCGGGCTTCAGTTAAAACTAAACCAGTTATTGAATAAACTGAATCAATTGCAATTGAAAGTGCAGGCTGATAGTGCAGAAGCTGCAGCAGCCAATAACGACTTCAATATCGGTACTAAACAATACAACCGGCAGAAAGCGATGTATGACAGCGGCCTTGTGTCCTTAACACAATTAGAAATACGTAATCAGCAGTTTCAAAATGCACAGGCAAAGAAAATCAGTGCAGAAAATAAATTAGCAAACAGCAAGCAGGATTTAACTATTACCCGTATTGAAATGAGTGCTTTACAACAGGAAAATCTTGAAAAAGTAACGAAGGCACAGGGCGAACAGTTTCAATCACTCACTCAAATTGCAAGCGGTCAGGCTGATATTGCCAAACTGGAAAATCAGTTTGCCAGTTATAATATCCGCAACGGCATGTATTTTATATTGGCTTCGCAAAGTGGGCAGGTTATAAAAGCACAAAAAGCAGGTATCGGTGAGTTTGTTAAAGATGGTGATATGATAGCAGAGATAGTACCTGATAAAATTCAGTATGCCGTAGAAATGTTTGTAGCTCCCCTGGATTTGCCATTGCTTGCAATAAAACAAAAAGTCCGTTTCCTGTTTGATGGTTTTCCGGCAATTGTATTCAGTGGATGGCCCAAAGCATCATCCGGCACATTTGGCGGTGAAATAGTGGCAGTAGAAAATAATGTAAGTGTAAATGGAAAATTCAGGGTGCTGGTAAAAGAAGATGCAAATGATAAACCCTGGCCCAAAGAATTAAAAATAGGCACCGGGGCACAAGGCATTGCTTTGTTAAAAGATGTACCGGTTTGGTACGAACTGTGGCGTAATATCAATGGCTTTCCACCTGATTTTTATAAAAAAGAGGAAGCGATTCAAAAAGAGAAAAAATGAACCTATTAAAATACAGTATTCTCTTTACAGTATTATCATTAACGATTTCTGTAAAAGGCCAGAATTCTTTAAAAACATTATCCGCCAAACAGGTAATGGAAATTGTAAAACAATTTCACCCGGTAGCTAAACAGGCAGATATTTTTATGGAGAAAGCGAAAGCAGATGTGACAATCGCTAAAGGAATGTTTGACCCGGTTTTAAAAAATGAATCAGCACAAAAAACATTTGATGGCACTGATTACTATTTATACAACCGCCCCGAATTGTCTATACCTACCTGGTTTGGCGCAGAAGTAACGGCAGGATTAGAAAAACTATCCGGCAGCCGTACATCTCCAGAGGAGACACAAGGACAAACCAGTTACCTGGGTATCAGTATTCCTTTAGCAAAAAACCTGCTGATGGATAAAAGAAGGGCGGCTTTGCAATCAGCAAAAATCTATCGAACAGCATCTGAAATAGAAAAAAGAAATATGTTGAATAATCTACTGCTGGATGCGATGAAAAGCTATTGGAACTGGGTACAGCAATACCAGGTATATAAAATACTGACTGTCGCAGTAACTGTAAATGAAAAAAGAGTAAAATTGGTAAAAACTGCTTTTCAACTTGGAGACCGACCCGCTATTGATACAACAGAAGCCTTAACACAATTGCAGTATTTTCAATTGCTGCAAGGCCAGGCCTGGTTAGATTTTCAAAATGCAGGATTGGATTTGTCTGTCTATTTATGGACCGCCGAAACACAGCCCTACAACTTGCCAGAATCAATAGCACCCGATACTGATTTGCAAAAAATCAACCTGAATGCAGCTATTATTCCAGACTTAAATAACTTATTGACCGTTGCCCGCATCAACCATCCGGAATTGTTGCTATATAATTATAAACTATATGTATTGGGTATCGAAAAGAAATTGAAGTTCCAGGAGCTATTGCCTGCAGTAAACTTTAAATATAACCAATTAGGCAAAGGATATAATGTGCTGAAATCTGCTACCGGCCCATTGTTTGAAAATAATTTTCAATACGGATTATCATTGGGCATACCGCTACGCCTGTCCCAAGGCCGGGGAGAATACCGAAAAGCAAAACTAAAAATTACTGAAACACAGTTACAGCAAAGCCAGAAACAATTACAGGTGGAAAACAAAGTAAGAAGCTATTACAATGAATTAGTAACTCTTAAATCGCTAATAGTATTACAGGAAAAAGCTTACAAGAATTATACTACTTTACAGCGGGGCGAAGAAGTTCGTTTCCAGGCCGGGGAAAGTTCATTATTTCTTATCAATGCAAGAGAAAATAAAACATTAGAAGCACTACAAAAATTACAGGAGTTGAAAGCAAAATTTTTCAAAACCGAAAATATGCTGCAATGGGCAGCAGGAACTTTATTACAATAATCATTTAAACTAAAAATTACAATTATGAAATGCCCGAATTGCGAAGAAGTATTAGTAATGACCGAACGACAAGGCGTGGAAATTGACTATTGTCCAAAATGCCGTGGTGTATGGCTGGACAAAGGTGAACTTGATAAAATCATCGAAAAGTCAATGGCCGCAGAAGCAGGCCAAAACTTAAAACAAACCGATGAAAAAAGAAAACAACGGCAATATGATGATGACGACGATGATGATGATGATAATGGTGGTTTCTTTAACCGTAAACGGCGCAATGATAACAATGAAAACCCTAACCGAAGAAGAGGTGGTTTCTTAGGCAACCTGTTTGACTTTGACTAAATAATTTCAAAATCAAATATTTATATTTCATATGACAATAAATAACCTGTATAACTTTGGCAAGATGATTTTAAAACAATGGTTATAAATGTTCAATTATTTTTTTGCTATAAAAACTCAGATACCAAGGATTATTCACTTATTAGTTACCCTGTTGGGGTTTAGTCAGATTAGTTATAGCCAATATACAGATTTGGGTAGCTGGAATATTATTAATGTTAAATATACATTAGATGATAAGTGGAGTTTATTTGGCGAGGCTCAGGTTCGGTCTTTAAAATTTTATAGCAATTTTCATTACCATGAATATAAAGCGGGGATTAATTACAGATTTCATCCGAGTGCAAGGTTATCTCTTGGTGCAGGAAAATTTGATACCTATAAAGAAGGAGGAAATTTCATTTTACCAAAGAATAATGATGAGTTCAGAATCTGGCCTCAATTGGTATTAAACCAAAAATTTTGGAAATTTAATGTTGAACAGCGAATTAGATCTGAATTTAGATTTACCAGTCAGGGTTATCGAAATCGTTATAGGTACAGGGTGGGTGTTTCGCATCCCTTGAGTAAGTTAAAAAATGGATATTATCCTTTTCAAATTGGAGCCAGTAATGAACTTTTCTTTACTAACAAGGCTCCCTATTTTGAAAGAAACAGATTGTTTTTTTCGCTGGATTACAAAACCTCAAAGATGCTTTCCTTTCAGGCAGGTTACCTGCACCAGTTTGATTACAAAATAAATGATGAAACAGGAAGGGATTTTTTACTCATTGGTGTTTTTTTCGAATTATCCCGAAACAAAAAACAGATTCTGAAAAAAGACTTTGAGATGAAAGAAGATTAATTAAAAATTGACAATTTATGAGCGGAACATGGCCCTGGATACTATTTAATGCCTTTGTACTATTGATACTTGCCATTGACTTAGGTATATTTCACCGGCAATCAAAAAAAGTATCTTTTAAAGAAGCTATTAGCTGGTCAATAGTATGGATTACACTGGCATTAATCTTTAATGGATGGGTATATTACAGCATGGGTGAAAAACCCGCCCTTGAATTTTTAACCGGCTACCTGGTTGAGAAATCACTCAGCGTTGATAATATTTTTGTCTTTGTTTTGCTCTTTTCTTTTTTTAAAGTACCGGATGAATACCAGCACAGGGTATTATTCTGGGGTGTAATTGGTGCGTTGATTTTGCGGGCCATTTTTATTGCAGTAGGTGCTGTGCTCGTTGTCAAATTTCACTGGATTATATATTTATTCGGAGCTTTCTTAATATTCACTGGTTACAAAATGTTTAAGAAATCAGCTGAAGATATGCACCCCGAAGAAAATGCTTTGGTAAGATGGTTTATTAAAAGAGGCAAAGTAACCAATGAATTTCATGGAAAGAAGTTCTTTGTAAATATCAACGGTAAAAAACTGGCCACACCATTATTTCTTTGTTTACTCTCAATTGAGTTTACCGATTTGATCTTTGCTGTGGATTCCATACCTGCCATTTTTGCAATTACAAAAGATCCGTTTATTGTTTATACTTCAAATGTATTTGCCATAATGGGTCTTCGGTCTTTATACTTTGCACTGGAAGGTATTATTACTAAATTTCCATACCTGCGGTTTGGGCTGGCAATCATACTGATATTTATCGGTTGCAAAATGCTCCTTGTTGATGTGTACAAAATACCGGTGATAGCTTCTCTAGGTTTTATAGCTGTGGTAATTACGCTTTCAGTACTTTGGGAAAAAATATTTTTCAGGAAAATCACCAATTGATAAAAGAACTAACAACAACACCATTATTCAGTTGAATGATGGTGTTGTTATTTATTCTTCTCCCCTGTTGCAGGGTTTGGCTCATATAACCCAATTCAAGTGAAATATTTTTATTCATCCGGAAACCCAGTAATACAAAAATCCGGTTTTGATCAAAAATATTAATGCCAAGTTCTTCCCCGGCCCCAATAAATATTTCATCCGCTATAATACCATATAACTGCCTGTTATCTTTTTTCCAGAATGGATGCTGTGCCCTGAACTGATAGCGAAACCGGTGAAGAAAATTCCAAACTTCAATTTCCCTGTTGGAAGCTGTACCTGCTTTTAGTTTTCCCAGCCATCGCTGTTCAATCCTGAAACGATGACTGAATGTCCATTTACTAACCGGTTGACGAAATACTAACTGCTCATATAAACGATGTTCAGGAAAAGTGCCTGCTGAGGCAATGGGAAAATCACCATAGGGAAAAGTTTCAATCCAGCCATAACCAATATGTGCCGTTACGTTTTCATGTATTTTATAATTTGTACCGACTCTTAATAAACTTTGTTGCCAAAATTTTAATCCGTCGTCCCTACGCCATTGATATTCCAAATGAAGGCTCCATTTATTATCAAGGATGATTGTATTGATTGTTTGCAGCCAGTTAGTATTATTAAAATCATTTACACGGTCATTTTGTGCCACTGATTTAAGAGTCAAAACCAAAACAGGTATAATTAATAATGTCTTCATATTAAGAGGAACGGAAAGCTACCGGATGATTTAATTTTTTATGCGGGCCAAAAAATATGCGCAGTAAAATGCGGAATGCCGATAGTTCAATAAAAATAAAACAAAGGGCCATCAACATAATCAAAATAATTTGTCCGTTGTTTACATAAGTAAACAGAACATCAATACCAATAAAAGCAGCCGTTAACGGAAAGCCCAATATACCCATAGCTGACACTAAAAATAAAAAACCTGTTGTTTCCTGTTCATACACATACCCATGAAAACGATTAAGTGAAATATCATTATCAATTGCCTTTATTTTTTGCAAGCAATAATATCCCAGCAAAAATGCAAGCATAACTCCACTGGCATAAAAAACAATCTCCAGCAGATTGACATGAGTGGCATTAAATAATATAGCGGCAATAATGAATAAATGACCTGTCAATAAATATATCCATGCTTTTAATGCCGATTGACGATATGAAAAAGCAAAAAGAATAACAGCCAAAGCGATACTCATGAAGATTATTGGCAGCACCTGACCAGAAACAGGAAGAATCGCCGGGTTACTATAACCAATAATCAAAAGGGCAACTCCAGCAATGGTAAGGATACCAATAAATATCCCGGATTGTAAAAACTGCAACTGTTTTCCCACCCACTTAAATGGACTCCAAACATAGCTGAACATCATACTGTCTAAATTCCACTCTTTGATGTTAAGCATATATAAAGAGGCTTTCAATTTAGATACTGTTTTTTGTACGGGTGAAACATAATGGAAATACTGATGGTGTACCAGGTAGTTTAATACCGATGGAGAAACCAATAACTGGTACGTTCTTAAAAATGCATTACCTGCAAAATGAATAAGAACCAGCCAATGAAAGCCCAATGCCACTTCAATAAACATTAACCCGATTTGTGCTGCAGAGGAATAAGCAATTTGTGTTTTAACAGTAGGCTGCACTCTTGCAATCATTGTTGCAATAATGGCTGTTAATGCACCGATAGTAATGATAGTAATTTTTGCCCAGAGCATATCTTCCCAAAACGGATGTGTACGCAATAACAGGAAAACACCAATATGTACACTTACCGAACCGTAAAAGATAGCAGAAGAAGCGGTAGGACCTTCCATAGCACGAGGCAACCAGGTAGTAAATGGAAACTGAGCTGATTTAATTGCAGCCGGCAATATCAACATACAAACGATAAATATTGCCATGCCGGTTTGATTAGCAGCGGCTGCTATTTCTTTTGCCTCACCCAACTGAGAAAAATTTATATTCTTGTGAGTCAGATGATGCATCATCCACATGGCAAGCATCAACGCAACATCACTGATGCGGTAGTTTGTTACCGCTTTAAACGCATTTTTAACAGGCAAATACCTGTTCCGGTAAAAAGCAATTAATATAAATGAACAAATGCCTTTTATCTCCCATCCGATAAAAAGTGTTTCAAAATTGCCGGCTAAGATGATAAAATTAAAAGCTGTTGCAAATAAAAGAATGGTGTTGAAAAAACGTTTAAATCCTTGATCACGGTGCATATAATACTTACTGAAAGTAGCTACCAAATAAAACAAAACCGAACCAACAATGCTGAACACGGCCGTTATTTCATCATAATACAAATGAATGGCAAATACAAAATGCTCCGTTTGATACAGTGTTACCAGTTTATGGCTGATGGGTTCCAGACCGTTTGCAATCCACCAGACCATAAAAAAAACAGCAACCAGTATGTTAAACAGTTTGGCAAACCTCACAATAGCATTGATAGCCCTTTCGCTTTTATTTTGCCAAAGCAGTGTAGCAAAAAAAGCCAGCATGGGTACCGCAATAAATAAAATCAGTAATTGGTTCATTTAATAAATTTTTTCTTCCTGGTTATATTAATCCAGTAAATACACCGGCAGATTTTCTTCCGTAGCATGCACAATATGATTTGTTTCCATTTCTTTTGCCCCTTCTATAAACTCTTCCATGTTATGAATGGTTTTTATTTCACTGGCATTAGTAATGGGTATATATTTTGCAAATGCACCATTTTTAAAATAATAAAACTGTTTCTCTGCCGGATGGAGGGCCACAATATGCACCCATTCATTTTTATACCATTCAAATACTTCCAGGCTGGAGTTGATAGCTTTCAATACAATATCGGGTTGATGTTCGACAATCACCAGCAAACGAACCGGGTCATGCACTTCTATCATTTGCCAGGGTAAACCGGGACGCAAATCACCGTCACTGCTATTTGCCACGCCAATCAAACCCATCACATTATGTGGAAGCTTGGTACCTGCCCCCATTTTTATATTATCTACCCTGGAGAAATAATACTCAAGGTTAATGCCGCCGCAAACCAAACCAATGGGTCGCATTACTGCAGTAAGAATGGTTCCATCCGGGTCGGTGGTATAATCATAACTATTTAAGAAAGCTCTTCTGTCTAAAAATAATCCCTTAGTTGTTTGCCTGCGACCAATGATGGCTAAGGTGTTGGTGCCATGACCTAATTCCGGTCGTGGTTCAAATAACGAAACAGAACGACTATGAATGTCTTTCCGTACCTGTTCCAGTTCCTGTTTTGTATTAATAGAAGCAAAGCGGCGGCTTCTTTCTTTTGCATTCAGATTTAAGGCTGTTTCAAAATGCTGAATGTTTATCAAATGTTGCTTTGCATTTTCGGGGTTTAGTATTTCTTCATCATAGTAGCCCCAAACATCTGCTGCTGTATCATGCATACTACCAATAAACTGGGTTGTATGGGGTATAATAATTCCTTTTGTTGCTAATACTTCTCTTACTTTTTGGTGATTTAAAATATATGATTGCACCCGTGAATTAGTGGCGCCGGGTCTTCCGCTGCAGGCACCGCAATCATGTGCGCCGTGATGCGGATTGTTGGCGCTGCTGCTGCCATGTGCTACAAAATATACAATGGGTGCAAAGTTTTTTACCAGTCCGATACCGCGTAAAAAAGCTTCACCTCTTGTTGCCATTTCATCCAACGTATATCCAATTTGTAAACCATTTTCTACATCAGCCGGATTTTTATTTTCTATTGTAAGAACAGAATGTTTATCCATATGGCCATAGGCATTGGAAATGGCCGGGCTCATTTTGGGCCGGAATAATAGTTCTAATTTTTTAACTAAAGCCCAGAAACCAAAAGCAATACTCAAAACAAACCCGGATAAAATACCATGAGTATATTTTGTATAAATCAATTCTTCTTTTCTGATTGTTTTGGCATCAGACTCTTTTATGAGATATTTTGGTGTAACAGGTGCCGGGCAAAGCTTATCGTAAAACTTACTACCCTCCTGGTGAAAATAAAATTCCACACCAAAAAATCCGGGAGCGCCGAATGTTTCTGCCTTTTTATCAACCGCTTCAATATGGCGGCGTATGGAATCTTCCCGTTCATCAATACAGAAAATTGCCTGGAGAGAAGGAGCCCCCTCAACCCCCGTAAGGGGGTTCACAGAATCCTTCAGTTGGGAAAAACTTTTACCTTTTGAAGACTCTAAAGTCCCCCTTCCGGGGGGATTTAGGGGGGCTGCCAATAGTATCCCTTTCAACACTGAATCATAATAACTCCACTCAAAAGCATCCTGCCAGAGTTCTATAACTTCGGCTAATTCTGTTTTAGGTACATCAGCAAATAGATCAAGTGGCGGTTCGGTAACATGAGTAGCTAATGGCTGAAAGTTATCACCCAATGCATGGTTTAATGCATCTAATTCCATCAGCAATTCAAACTCCAGTAATTCCTTCAGGGTAATTTGTTTACGGTCAAGTAAAGTTTGAGGGTTGTCTTCCACTGCACTTACAAAGCCGCTCCATCCATGATGGGCAAATTGCTGGTCGAATAAATATTGATCAAAGTATTCCTCTTTGCCAACTATTATTTTTAAAAGTTCGGTTATAGAATAATTTCCTGATAAAAATTTCTGTTTTATTTTTTTTGTTTTAAAGAAACTCACAAAACTGTTTTGTTCCATTTCTCTGATACTCTCTATAAAAGGTTTATTTACTACCGGAAAGCTATTAATTGCAATACCCTGGTCTAAAAAAGCACATAGAATCCGATACAGTATCGGATGTACTTTATTATCCAGGTCCAGGTGATACACTTTTTTCCAGTATTTCCTTAACTCACCAATGTGGGGATTATTGATGGTGTTGTACTCATTGTTGATAAGCTTTCCTTCCCATTCCTGCACAACTGTTTTGCCTTTTTTATTCGCAATTACCATCTGCAACACATCTTCCCGGATTCTTCCGGTTTTATACATTTCCCGGTATTCGGGCAATTGTAAATGCACCTGGAAACCAAATATTTTTGACGCCTTAAAAATGGCATCATAAAACTTCATATGCTGAAAAGCATGCAACGTGTTGTGATGAATAAAATCTTTTAATGCCAGCTGTGAAGGCAAGAAGTGTTTTATTTCATGAATAACATGTGCTTCGTCAAATGATTGTGTACTCATAGATAAAAAAAGGGTTGGGGAAAAATCCCAACCCAATGAAAAAATTAATGTCTTAGTTCTGTCAAACTAAATTCAGGATTGTATTCGTCCTTTATGTATTCCACATCATGATAAAATTCAACTTTTCCGGTGTCAATATTATACATAGCACCTACCACACCTATATCTCCGTTTTCTACTAATTGTTCAATAATAAAACTGCGTTCAATAATACTCTTAACAGACCTTTGAACATTAATAGATGAAACATTTTCTACGAATTCGCTATTTTTTGAATTTCGCTTATCCTTATTTAACGTTTCTCTTTCAGCATATACCGCCGGTTGTAATTTAGCCAACACCTCGGTAAGATTTCCCATTTCTACATGATCACAGGCTCCTTTTACCGCACCACATTTGGTATGCCCCAGCACTACAATTAACTTCGACCCGGCTACTTTACAGGCAAACTCCATACTACCCAATATGTCTGTATTTACAATATTGCCGGCAATTCTTATACTGAAAATATCACCTAATCCCTGGTCAAAAACAAGTTCAGCAGAAGTACGGCTATCCATACAACTGAGAATAGTGGCAAATGGCCATTGCCCATCCCTGGTGGCATTTACCTGGCCCAGCAAATCCCGCTGAGCTTTTAAATTTTTAACGAATCTGTCATTACCTTCTTTTAATATATCCAGCGCCATTCTGGGTGTTAAACTAGATTGTGTTTCTTTTGTATGTGCTTTCATTTTTAAATTAAATTAAATGTTCTTATAAAAATTTGTTTTTAAACCGGTTCTATAAAATTAACTGTTTCAACCACTATATTTTTAGTTTTAGCATTGCTTCTGAAATCACGGATAAGTTCCACTACATCATATGCAATGGATTTAGAATTGGTGCAATCAATAATAACTTTTGAATTTTCAGGAATATTTTCCAGCTCTTTTATGACACTTGCTTTATTAAAAAAAGATACTTCCTCGGCCAGAACAAGATGATGCACTTCATGTCCTTCTTCTGTTGTAACAATATCTTTCAAATAGTGGGAGTTACGATAACTGTGCCGCAAAGTGTAAAAAATACCAAAGAGCATACCGATGGTAATACCTTTTAGCAGGTCGGTTGCCAAAATACCAATAACAGTAGCCAAAAAAGGAATAAACTGTTCCCAGCCTAATTTGTACATCTGTTTAAAAAGCATGGGCTTTGCTAATTTATAGCCCACCATCAGTAAAATGGCTGCTAAACTTGCAAGCGGAATCATATTCAACACACTTGCAATAGTAATAGCACTGATTAATAAAAATATTCCGTGAAGTATTGTCGATAATTTTGTTTTGCCACCAAATGAAATATTGGCTGAGCTGCGTACAATAACCTGTGTAACGGGTAAACCTCCTATTAATCCGGAAAATATGTTTCCCAGGCCCTGGGCTTTTAACTCTCTGTTGGTAGGTGTAATTCTTTTGTTGGGATCCATTTTGTCTGTAGCTTCAACACTGAGCAATGTTTCCAGGCTGGCAACAATGGCTAATACAATGGCGATTTTCCAAACTTCAATATTTGTTATTGCAGAAAAATCAGGAATAGTGAACTGGTTGAAAAACTCCGTTAAATTATGCGCCACCGGAAGCCTCACTACCTGGTCTTCTGCTAAACTGAAATTCAGTGTTCCTGTCTTAAATAAATAATTCATAACTATACCGAGTATCACTACTACAATCGGACCTTGTATTAACTGAAAAATTTTATGTTTCTTGATTAATACTTTGTCCCATAATATCAGTATTGCTAATGAAATTGCCGCAATCAAAACAGCCCCCGGAGTTATAAAATCTAATGCTTTAGCAATTTCAGAAAAGGTATTCTGACCGTCTGCCTGTAAAAAAGCATCATCTCCCTCGGCATCTTTATCCCAACCCAAGGCATGTGGAATTTGTTTTAAGATGATTAACAGCCCAATCCCTGTAAGCATCCCTTTAATAACTGAAGAGGGGAAAAAGTAGGCAATGAAACCAGCTTTTGCAAAACCGAGTGCAAGTTGAAAAATGCCGGCTATAACAACTGCCAGTAAAAAAGCAGGCCAGGAACCCAGGGTGGCAATAGCGGTTAATACAATTACTGCCAGGCCGGCAGCAGGGCCACTAACCCCCAAAGATGAACCACTTGCAATACCCACAATAATTCCACCCACTATTCCTGCTATGATGCCGGAAAACAAGGGAGCTCCGGATGCCAACGCAATGCCCAGACACAAGGGAACCGCTACAAAAAATACGACAATACTCGCTGGGAGATCGCTTTTAAATTCTTTAAATATGTTATTATCCTTCATAAGAAGTTTATTGATTTAATTAAAAAGATAGCGTAATACAGAATTATAGATAATACAATTCATCAGAATTGTATTAAAAAATTAATAAAACCGGGAGAATTATGCTATATCTGGAGGAGGAACAAGCTGTTCGCCATGATAGGCATGATAAGTGTCTGCATTCTTGATGATATGATACTGGAGCAAAATAGCAGAAAAAAAATCAGTATAGTGATGATCATGAATGTATTCTTCAGAAAAAGAATTACTGCTGCCTGGCACTTTTTCTTCGGTATTGTTGCCAAAAGGATTTGTTGATCCTTCATCGTTGCCTGTAAGCGGCAAAGAGCAATCTGCCATTTTATCTTGTTGAGCAATCTTTTGCTGACTGGAAAAAACAAATGGTATACTTATGGTAAGCCATAGTAATGCAAGCATCATAAAAACGGCAGACACTTTTTTAGCTGTAGTATATGTTTCTTTATTTCTTTTCATTAAAAGTGGTGCAAAATAAGGGAAACCATTTTAAAATCAAACAATAAAATTTCAGAAAAACCGGTTAAAAATTATATTTCGATCAATACCAGCTTTATACAAATAATTCGAGCAATTGTTCACTTTTCCTGTTTTATCTTGTATTTTCTGAAATACAAGTTGTTATAACGAGATCAGCCAATTATTAACCACATTTATACGCTTAAAACAAAAGAATTTAGCAAGAAAACCCTTAGAAATCAGTTTTCTCAATAACTGTCCACCCATCAATCCATTTTAATTTTTCAATTCTCAATTTCGGCTTCCCCTTATCATTGGCATCATACCCATGAAATACCAGGTAATCCACCCCTTCAAAACTTACTACTGAATTATGCCCAACGCCATTCCAATTTTTATCTCCCTGCAGCACCAGCGAACCTCCGCCTGAATTCATGGATACACCATCCCGATCTAAATAAGGTCCGGTTAATTTTTCTGAGCGGCCCATCATTATTTTATACGTACTTTTTTCTCCCCGGCAACAGTAATCAAACGAAACAAAAAGATAATAGTATTTATCTTTTTTAAAAATAAAAGGTGCTTCAATTGCAGCATCACCGGCTACTGAATCAGGATAAGCAGGATTTCTGGATCTGCTTGCAACAGTGAACCATTCTTCCGGATTGGCCAAAGATGTAAAATCGTTATTCAATCTGCACATCTTAATTC
Organism: Chitinophagaceae bacterium; assembly: GCA_049644925.1. Lineage (GTDB taxonomy): Bacteria > Bacteroidota > Bacteroidia > Chitinophagales > Chitinophagaceae > JJ008. Next base: position 22,877 of record JBARSW010000276.1, read on the forward strand.
CATTCCAGAAAGAACCAAAGGCCAACCAGGGAATACCCTTTTCATCAAAAGCAAGGTTTGGGTCTATTGCATTCCACATATCCCTTCCGGAAATTGACTGTACAACTTTTCCATGATCTGTCCATTTGTTTTCGGGTGAGGAAGGATGCAAAGATTTAGTGGTGGCAACACCAATGCAGGATGTATTCTTTCCAAAAGCAGAAACGGAATAATACAAATAATAAAGGCCATTATAGAAACTGATGTCTGGTGCCCAGGTGTGTCCCTTATATGCAGGTATTGCTTTTACGGCCCAATCCGGAGCTTTATCAAAAACGGGTTTTTCTTTTTTCCATACTTTCAAATCAGTGGATGACCACACCGAAATTCCAGATCCTGTTGCAAACAGATAATATATGCTATCCTGTTTTATCATCACCGGATCATGCACAGGGGTTTGAGATGCGGGCAATATCGCACCAATTTTTATTGGTTGGGCATTAATTGTTTCAAAAATTAATACCAGAAATATTAATGAGAAAAGTTTCATGCACTTTATTACCGATTATTAATAAATATTCAAGACTAATAACAAAGCTCCGAAGCAAATAATTCTATACTTAACTATTGCATGCCAACTTTAAAAATAGTAAATGAGTGTGGCGCTGTTACATACTCAAACTTCTTACCTTTAATACCTAAAGTAGTTTCTACAGGGCTTACCAACATAGGAGTAACAAAACTGTTTACTACCTTCAACTTCTCACCTTTTAAAGTTATAATTTTTACCGTTTTTGTTATTCGTTTTACACCTTCAACATTTAGCTGTACCGGTCTGCTATCAGCCGATACGTTTACCACTTTAATAATAAGTTCATTACTATTTTTATCCAGCACTGATGATGCATAGAGACTATCCTCACCTGCCAGTACTTTATTATCCGATAAAGCAGGTACTACATCTGTACCCTTATTCAGCGAAAATAATTTCTGTACATAATAATTTGGTGTGCCATATATATTCAGGTTATCTACCCACAACAAATCCGGGGTCCATTGCCAACCATCGGTATGTGCAAATAAAGGAGCATAACTGGCCATTGAAACTACATCAGCGTTTCGCTCCAGACCAGTTAGAAAAGCCGCTTCTGATAGTGCAGTTTCCCAATTGTTTCGATTGCCTACACTTACCGTTTTATCACTTTGTGCAGCATATTCGCCTGCAAAAATTTTAATTCCATTCCGTGGAAAAGTGTCATAGCGTTTTGCATTTTGTAAAAACCATTCGGGTCTCCGGTAATAATGTTCATCAATAATATCTGCTTTCATCTCCCGCAATTCCTTATTTAAAAATGAATATCTCTCCCCATTGGGATCGGTTCCGGAACTTGCTATTATTTTAAAATCAGGGTACTTTTCTTTGATTGCTTTTGTAAAAGCCTTTAAACGTTCAATGTACTGCGGTCCCCAGTTTTCATTTCCCACACCCATCATTGTTAAATTAAACGGTGCCGGATGTCCCATCTCAAACCGTTTTCTCCCCCAGGTTGTAGTAGCATCTCCATTGGCAAATTCAATAAGGTCCAGTGCATCCTGAATATAAGGATCGAGCTGATCCATCGGTGCCACTTCTGCAGAATTAAACTGGCAGGCCATACCACAATTTAAAATAGGTAATGGTGCTGCTCCAATATCTTCGGCCAACTGGAAGTATTCAAAAAAACCTAATCCAAATGTTTGAAAATAATCGGGTGTAGGACGATGTGCAAATTCAAAATTCCATCGGTTGATGATGAGTTGTCTTTCTTCAACCGGGCCTATCGTTTTTTTCCATTGGTACCGTTGTGAAAGATCAAAACCTTCAACAATGCATCCTCCCGGAAAACGTAAAAAACCAGGTTTCATGTCAGCCAGCATTTGTATCATATCTGCCCGCATGCCACCCGGCCTTTTTTTCCAGGTGTCTTCCGGAAATAAAGAAATCATATCCATATCTACCTCGCCTTCCCCTTCAAACCAGATGTTAAAACTTCCTTTGGCAGCTGTGGCATTTGTTTTAAAACTTGTAGTCATTTTTTCCCATTTCCCATTTGATGAATTAAGAACTACGGATGCAGTACCAAGACTATTCTTATTCTCCCCAATCAATTCAATATACATGGTAACCGGTTTGCCTGAATGGTTGTACATGATTGAAAAATTATACTGCACACCTTCTTTAATGCCCATGCCACGGAAGCCTTCGTTATTTAAACCAAGCGTTCCCTTTTTATTATTTCTTAATGTAACTCTTAAAAAACGGGGATTTGCCGTATTGGTTTCTTTCCTGTTGATCACTAAAAAATCTCCTTCAGTTGCCGGTTTGCCCAAAACTCTCCAACCCATCATCGGTTTAAAAAATTCAAACGACCTGTTTTTAATCATCTCTGCATAAATACCCCCATCAGCCCCGAAGTTTATATCCTCAAAAAAAACACCATACATTGTTGGTTGAACAACCCCGGTCAGCTGACCTGCTTTTAGTACAATAGGTTTTACATTTTGAGCCGCAGAAAAATTATAAAATATACCGATCAGAAATAAAACGGATAACACCTTTCTGTTTTTCATTTTACTATCGTTTAAAATATTTATTTGTTTTTTAACCGTTGAGAAATCGAATCCTCTGCTTAATAAGAAGAAATATCCCAATAAATACAACATAAATATAACTACGTTACTTCTTTTTTTGTTATTCTATTTTTAATGTTTTGGTGTAGGTTTGTATCATGTCTATCGAAGTAAAAAACATATTGAAAGAGTATGGTCAGCAAAAAGCTGTAAACAATATTTCCTTTAAAATTGAAAAGGGAGAGATTGTTGGTTTTCTTGGGCCTAATGGTGCCGGAAAATCAACTACTATGAAAATAATAGCCGGCTATTTGCAACAAACAAGTGGCGAAGCATTTGTTTGCGGGATAAATGTAGCTGACAACCCGCTGGAAACTAAAAAAAAGATTGGATACCTGCCTGAACTGAATGCCCTTTACTACGATATGTATGTGAGAGAATACCTGGCTTTCATTGCCGAATTGCATAAAATCAAAAATTGGAAAACGGAAGTTGAAAGAGTAATTAAGTTAGTTGGCCTAACCATAGAATCAAATAAAAAAATCGGGCAGCTTTCTAAAGGCTATAAACAACGGGTAGGCCTGGCAGCAGCGTTGATACATGACCCTGAAGTATTGATATTGGATGAACCAACCACGGGTCTCGACCCTAACCAGATTGTAGAAATAAGAGAAGTGATAAAAAAGCAAGGACAAAATAAAACTGTACTTTTTTCTTCGCATATTTTACAGGAAGTGGAAGCCATCTGCGACAGGGTTATTATTATCAATAAAGGACAGTTAGTAGCAGATGATAAACTTAGTAATTTACAACAGGGAAATAAAGACAAGCATGTTGTTATTGTTCAGTTTAAAGAATCTGTTGACAGAATTTTGTTGGAAAAAATAAATTATGTTTCAAAATTAGAACAGCAGGCTGCCGGTTATTTGCTCCAGACGGCAAACCCCGAGGCTGTCCGTAAACAAATACTGGAATTAGCTTTGCAGCAAAACCTGAACATCGTTTCACTGCAAAGCGAAAACCAGCGGTTGGAAGATATTTTTAAATCACTTACGAATTAGAAAGCTTTTTTCTCCGTTTTCTCCGGAGTTTTGCCTTTTTCAAAATCACCCCCATAGACCATTACCAATTTTGATTTATCAAAATATTTGCGAAGGGCCATATTCACCGCCTCAAGGGTTAACGACTTAATTTTATTTTCAAAATCTGAATACTGATTTAGATCTCTGTCATTTTGTAAATAAGTACGAATAATAGAAGATAGTGTCTCGTTATTTCCCAATGATGATTTATTTAACTCCAGCCAGCTTGATATTGATTTACTTAATTCATCCTGTGTAAATCCTCCTTTAATGGCTTTATCCACTTCCTGGTGCAAAGCTGAATCTAACCGGCCTTTATACAATGGATTGAACATGGCATATACTCCCCAATTACCTGTATTGTAGTTATACTGCACATTTAAGAAACTTCCTGCTCCATAACTCATTCCTTCGTTTTCCCTTAACCGCTGCGGAATCCTTGAAGATAGAAATGCCCCGCCACCTAATAATTCATTCGCCATTATTACAGCAGGATAATCCGGGTTTTTCCGGGAAATATTCAGGTTTAAGCCGCCCAGCATCATCGCATTTGTTTTATCAGGTGTATTTATTGTTTCCACTTTACTTTTTATATCAAAAAACAAAGGTTCTACTTCTTTATAGATTTCTTTGCTGTTCCATTTAGCAAAAGTATTTTCAAGAAAACCTTTAATCTGCTTTTTATCTAACTCCCCTACAAAAGAAGAAACTGAATTGTTTGCACCATAAAAGTCATTGTAATATTTTTTCAGATCATCCATTTTTACTTTTGACAATTCTTCCAGGTTTTCATCTGTCCCGGATGAATAATAAGGGTGCCCTTGCGGATAATTACTAACAAGCTTTCCAAATTTTTCTGATACAATAGTTTGAGGATCACTTTTACCAGCCTCATAACCAGCTTTTGTTTCTAAAACCACCTTTTCAAATTCTGCAGCATCAAACTTTGGATTTTTAAGCATATCATCAAGCAATGAAAGTGCAGCTGGCAGATTTTCCTTGTCCGTATTTATATTAATGGAAAGTGAAGTAGTACCTCCGGAGAACGAAATATCCGTTTTTATTCTATCCAGCTCATCTGCAATTTGCTTTCTGGTTTTAGTAGTTGTTCCTGACTTTAGCATATCTGCTACTAAAGCACCAATCTCAGATTTATTCATCAGGCTTTTTTCGTCTCCAAAACGAAGCATTATAGAAGCATTGATTTTATCTCCTTTTGTGGGCTTTTGCAGTAATGCAAATTTTCCTCCATTCGGTAAAACACCATATTCGGTATTCTTTTTTATATTCTCTATGTTATTTTCAAAATTTGCCTTTTGTGCGGCCACTTCTTTTCCTTTGTAACCGTTTAACAGGTTTTTTATATCTGGTGTTTCGCTAACTATTGCTCTGTCCGGAGCAGCATCCGGAATAAAAACACCGAAAGTGCGGTTAGATGGTTTGTAATATTTTTTAGCGATGGCCTGCACATCAGCCACCGTCAGCTTTTCTATTCTATCCCGGTATAAAAAAGCAAGCCGCCAATCGCCGGCACCTATAAACTCAGTAAGTGCCACAGCAAAATCAGTTGTTTTGCTTTGCAAATCTTCTGCATATTTAAGGATGGTATTTTTGGCACGGGTCAGGTCCTCTTCAGTAAATGTAATGTTGTTAATATTATCCATAGTACTTAGCAGCACCTGTTTGGCACTATCAATGCTTTTATCCTTGGGTACCTCCACTTGGAAGTAAGAAAAACCAGGGTCATGCAATGTTTGTGCATAACCATATTGCCCGGTTGCCAACTTGGTTTCCACTAATTTTTTATATAAAATTCCTGAAGGGTCATTTGTAAGGATTTGCAATAGTGCATCATTAGCAGCGTAATCCTTATCTGCTAAAGAAGGTGTGTGATAGGCCATTCCGATGTACTGAATATCGCCGGTGCGGCGAAGTGAAACCTGCCGTTCCCCATCCTGTGGAGGTTCGACCGTGTAAGTAGGCGACAGTTTTCGGGTGGGTTTTGGTATAGGGCCGAAATATTGCTGACAATAAGACAAAGCTTTTTTCTCATCAAATTTTCCGGCAATAATTAATACCGCGTTATCCGGCTGATAGTATTTTTTATAAAAAATTTTCAGGTTTTCCGCCTTCACTCTTTCAATATCTTCCTTGCTACCAATAGTAGATTTGCCATAGTTATGCCAGAGGTACATGGCAGAGAGAACTCTTTCATTCAGCACACCGCTTGGATAATTTTCTCCAATTTCAAACTCATTCCGTACCACACTGAATTCCTTTTTTAATTCTTCCGGCAAAATTTTTGAATTTACCATCCTGTCTGCTTCCATATCTATTGCCCAGCGAAGGTTTTCATCAGAAGCCGATAATATTTCATAGTAATTTGTCCTGTCGTACCAGGTAGTTCCATTGGCCTGTGCACCTTTATCAGCTATTGCTTTTTTAATATCAACAAATTTTTTACACTGCTTAAAAAGCATGTGCTCCAGCAGGTGGGCCATACCGCTTTCTCCATAACCCTCATGGCGGCTGCCAACTTTGTAAACAATGTTTACCGCAATATTGGTTTGCGATGCATCGGGCATTAATAAAACCCTTAGGCCATTGTTTAATTCAAATTCTTTAATGCCTTCAACAGTTGTAATCAGTTTGGGGGCTGTTTGTGCCTGCAGATTTAAAAATAACAGGCTAAGGCTGAAAGCCAGGAATATTCGTTTCATGGTTTAATGATTTGCTTAAAGATAAGGGTATTCAATAAATGAAGTCAAACGATTGGCAAGAAACAGGTTATTTTTTTACCAGCGGTTTACTGATTTTTGCAATAAGAACTTAAAGCTGTTTCTTTGCACCACGAAAGCTTGCCGTCTGAAAATAAATTCAACAATTTTCACAAATAAATTTAATCCAATCATGAGCTACATTTCAGAAATTTTTGCCAGACAAATTTTAGATTCAAGAGGTAATCCAACCGTAGAAGTAGATGTTATAACAGATGAAGGTGCTTTGGGCCGGGCCGCAGTACCAAGTGGTGCCAGTACCGGCATTCACGAAGCGGTGGAACTAAGAGATAATGATAAGAAAAAATATCTTGGTAAAGGAGTTTTAAAAGCAGTATCTAACGTAAATAAAACCATCGCTCCCGCCCTGTTGGGATACGATGTAGCTGACCAGACTGGCATTGATGAAATGATGATACAACTGGATGGCACTGCAAATAAAGGAAACCTGGGAGCCAATGCATTACTGGCTGTAAGCATGGCAGTGGCCAAAGCAGCAGCAGAAGAAGCCGGTTTACCATTATTCCGTTATATAGGCGGCACCAATGCCAAAACATTGCCTATACCAATGATGAATATATTAAATGGCGGCGCCCATGCTGATAATAAAATTGACTTCCAGGAGTTTATGGTTCAGCCAATAGGCGCCCCTAACTTCAGCGAAGGCCTTCGTTGGGGTGTTGAAATATTTCATGCCCTTAAATCTGTTCTTAAGAAAAAAGGATACAGCACCAATGTAGGCGATGAAGGTGGTTTTGCGCCCGATATTCAAAGCAACGAAGAGGCAATTGATACCGTAATGCTGGCTATAAAAACAGCTGGTTTCAAAGCTGGTGTTGACGTTTCAATTGCAATGGACCCTGCTGTAAGTGAAATGTATGATAGTGCTAAAAAAGTTTACCATTTCCATAAATCAGATGGTAAAAAATTGACCAGTGAGAAAATGGTAGACTTTTGGGCAAACTGGGTAAAAAATTATCCAATCGTTTCCATTGAGGACGGCATGGCTGAAGATGACTGGGCTGGCTGGAAGTTATTGACTGATAAATTGGGTAAAAAAATACAATTGGTTGGGGATGATCTTTTTGTAACAAACGTAATCCGTTTGCAAAAAGGTATAGAAACAGGAGTGGGCAATGCCTTGTTGGTAAAAGTAAACCAGATTGGAACCATCACTGAAACAATCAATGCTGTTACACTGGCTCAGCATAATGGATATAACACCATTATGAGTCACCGTAGTGGTGAAACTGAAGATACTACTATTGCTGACCTGGCTGTTGCATTAAATTGTGGACAAATCAAAACCGGTAGTGCTTCTAGAACTGACCGTATTGCGAAATATAATCAATTGATAAGAATTGAAGAATTGCTCGGTAGTAGTGCCGTTTATCCAAAAGGAAAGATTAAATTCGGTAAATAAGAATTTGGGCGATGGTCGTTGGTCGATGGCTGATTTAGCCAACGGCCAACGATCTAAAGCCAATAAATTTCCATACATGCGACTACTTTCTCACATTCCTTCCTGGCTCAGAAACAAATACCTGATTTCATTTGCAGTATTCTGTGTTGTTATCCTCTTTTTGGATAAAAACGATTTTTTGACTCAACTGGACCGTCGCAAAGAGTTAAGAGAATTACAACAAAGTAAAAAACACTATTCTACCCAGATTTCCGCAGAACGTAAAGAATTAGAAGCACTTAAGTCCAATCCTGCTACGGTAGAAAAATATGCCCGTGAAAAATACCTGATGAAAAGAGATAACGAAGAACTTTTCATCATATCGGAAAATCCCAATCCTGCCCCCGGCGGGACAAAGAAATAAACCTGGCTACACAATAAGGCAAACCTACCCCCGTTAATATACCGGACGTTCTTACTACCTCAGGAATCAAGGATAACATCGAATTACTGGACAAATTAATCGGTTTGCAAATGACAATTTTTACACCCGAAGACCTTTTATTGTATTTATACAAAGAAACAACTACTGATCAGACTGCTGAAATTGAAGCAGCCCTGGAGAAAGACTGGACACTCAGAGAAAAGCTGAATGTACTAAAAGCCTCTATGCAAAGACTGGACAAATTAACCGAATCACCCCGTACACAGGTAGTGTTAAATGTGCTGAACCATGCACGGGAACAAATGGAACAGTTAGTACAGTAGATTTCTGCTCTGAAAAAAAATATTTAAGCATTCGGCATAATGGATGCTTTTTTTATGCCCTTTATTTAAATCAAATATTATTAAACCAGAAGAGGTATTTCGTCATCAAACTTTATTTGTATATGATGTTTCATCCTATCTTGCAATATGACCCGCAAAGAAAGATACCAATTCATTATTAATTATTTTGAGAAGAACATGCCGGTTGCTGAAACGGAACTGGAGTTCAGAGATCCATTCCAGCTCCTTGTAGCAGTTATCCTTTCTGCACAATGCACCGATAAACGGGTTAACTTAACCACCCCGGCAATTTTTGAAAAATATCCTGATGTACTGGCAATGAGTCGTGCCACATTTGATGATCTTTTCCCATTCATAAAAAGTATTTCATACCCCAATAACAAAACCAGGCACCTTATTGGCATGGCCAAAAAAATTATTGAACAATTCGATAGCAAAATACCAATGACAGTGGAAGAACTTATTCAACTACCCGGTGTAGGCAGAAAAACTGCCAATGTCATTACATCCGTCATTGATCAGCAACCCAATATGGCCGTTGACACCCATGTTTTCAGGGTAAGCAGGCGAATTGGCCTCGTACCACAAACTGCTTCTACTCCTCTGGCTGTAGAAAAAGAATTAATAAAAAATATACCTGATGCATTGATTTACAAAGCTCACCACTGGCTCATACTGCACGGCCGGTATATATGCCTGGCCAGAAAGCCTAAATGTGAGCAATGCGGCTTACAAATGGTATGCAGATTTTTTTTGCAAGCGGGAAAATTTTAAACTTAAACAAACCCTTTTTTTTCAAAATAATATTCCTATTTTTCCAATCCAATTCCCCTTGACTATCCATCCAACCCCTCTGACAAAACCCACTACACTATTTTAAAATAATTGTTAGAGGATGAGAAAACTATTTGCAGTGGCATCGTTGTGCAGTACCCTACTTTATCAACCCCTAAAGGCACAATACTATTTTTATAATAATAAGTACCTGGAAAATCCGGTTGTATTTGAAATAGGTGTGGCTGCCGGAGTGATGAATTCACTCACCGACTTGGGCGGCAAAAAGGGAATAGGAAAAAATTTTATTAAAGACCTTCGCTGGAAAACAGCCAGACCAAGTTTTGGAGGATATTTCCTGACAAACTACTTAGATAAATTCACCCTGCGACTGGAAGGTACTTATGGACAGGTGGTTGGGTTTGATAGTATTCTGAGAGATGTAGCACCAACAACAAGCGGCCGATATGAAAGAAACCTGAGTTTTAAAAGTACTATTTCTGAATTGCAGGTAGCGGTGGAGGTACACCCGATTATGTTCAGAGATTTTGGTAACGATGATCCACCCAGGCTATCTCATTATGTTCTGCTTGGCCTTGGTTATTTTTCATTTGATCCAAAGGCAAAACTAAATGATACCTGGCATTCACTTCAGCCATTAAGGCTCGAAGGTCAGGGCTTTAAAGAATATCCAAACAGTAAACCTTACAAATTGAACCAAATAAATCTAGTTGGGGGATTGGGTGTAAAATATGAAATCAGTTCGCTGCTGAATGCCCGGTTAGAATTTGTATATCGAAAACTTTTTACCGACTACCTGGATGATGCCAGCGCAGATAGTTATATAGACCCTTCGCTTTTCTATAATTATCTTACCCCTAACCAGGCAATAATTGCTCATAAACTTTATGAAAGAAAATCTGAATTAACACCCGGCAAACCGTCAAAGCCGATTGACCAAAGAGGCGACTCTAAAGACAATGATTCCTATTTTACTATACAATTTAAAATTGGACTTGTACTTGGCAGACAAAATAGGTAATCCAATCTATATTTTTTTTCGGGTTAATATCTAAATAATATTTCCTGTTCAGAAATATTTAATTACAATTATATCATCAACGTTGTACGTTTTTTTTGTATTATTCTATCATAATACACAGTCAATAAGACTTCACTATATACAATTATTCCAATTAAACAGGTTTTCAGTGGGAATGGTGTAAAATAACTATATAATACCTGCCTGATAAAGTGTTTCCTGATTTACAGATAGAAAACATCTGCCGACTGTAATAAGACAACACTGTAATTATAACAAACCTTATTCAGTAGATTTGTATAACATTGAAAAGTGGCTCCCAGGTATATAACCATTAAACACATTTTAATATGCAAGACGGAACGATGAATAAAAATGAAATCATCATCAACAGTTCCCTTTCCTTTAAACCCCTGGTTGACGCATTAAAGAAAAATATTTTAGAAGGAAATCCCGGAATGCAAAAACTCTATGGCCAGGTAGTAAACGAGTTTGAATTGCATCCGGAATTGATGAAAACCATTACTGATCTTTCTGTAGTTGAAACCCACACCGAACTAATTGAAGAATTACTCTCCGCCGTTTTTCCTCCAACAACTGCTAATTATATGTATGGGGTATCTATTCCCTTTAAATCACAAGCAGTATACACCTCTCCTTTTTTTAAACAATTATTAAAACCGGGCACCCGGGAATTAAATGCACCGGCAAGTCAGATAAGTCATAACAATAATAAGGAAAGTATCCATTTTGCTTTAGGCCTGATACTGAAAAAATATATGGGTTATAATAGTCCTGAAACTTTCCGAACCATTTACCCGGTTGAGGATATTGAAACAGGATTGAAACGATTTATGGAATTAAGGCTGGATGGCCGTTTTATTAATGTAAAACCAGTTGGAGTAATGCCCCAATTGCCAGAGAGTTTATTGGATCAACATTCCAATAAGATTATGACAATGGCAGAACTGATGGAGCATATTCCGCTTGAACAATTTTCTTTTGAAGGAATTTCCGTAATGCGGGTAAATGATATGACTGAACAGGTAATCATTTCAGAAATAAAAAACAGGTTGCTGGATAACAATGCATTTGCCGATGCAGCTATTTACCAGGAACTGGAAAATTTCATTCAAAGTCTTATTG
>JBARSW010000277.1:0-11350 GCA_049644925.1 Chitinophagaceae bacterium
ACCCACAACAGCCGGCACAAGGTCTTGTGCTGGTTACAATCCACCCTCTGGGTATAGACTGAGGACAAATTTCCATTGTTGTTCCAGATGGCATATCAGCAATGCATTTTATGGTTAGCATATTTACAATGCCGTTTCCTCCACAACAACCGGCACAGGGACGGCTACTGATAATAACCCAATCTTTGGGAATGCGTTGCTGACAAACTTCTATCGTTGTTCCGGACGGCAGGTTGTCAATTTTTTTTATGGTCGGCATGTTTACAATTCCCTTGGCACCACAACAACCGGCACAAGGCCTGTAACTAATAGCAACCCAACCAGCAGGTATTTGTTGCGGACAAATTTCCATTGTTGTTCCATCAGGCAAATTGTCAATTTTTTTTATGGTGGGCATATATACAATTCCTTTTGCCCCGCAACAACCGGCGCAGGGCCGATAGCTGATAACAACCCAGCCTCTTGGAATCTGTTGCGGACAAATTTCTAATGTGGTACCTGTCGGGAGGTTCGCAATATTTTTTATGGTGGGCATATAAACGATTCCTTTTGCCCCGCAACATCCGGCACAGGGTCTGTACGAAACGATTACCCATCCCTGTGGTATTCTTCCGGGACAAATTTCCTGTTCCTGGCAATTAACGCTGTAAGAATAAATACAAATAAGAAGTGTTAATAGTAATTTCATCTGTTAATATTTTATTTTTAAATGATTGTCAGATGTTATTCGCCAAAAAAATTATCATCGCCGGTTAGTATAAATTGCTCGATAATTTTTATGGCTCATTTCATAAAAAATACTTACGAAAATGATGAAAACCGATGCTGTTTATTATATCAACTCATATGCCGGAAAATAATTAACTACTTAATTAGTTTTAATCCTTTCAAATCATTCGGGTTTGTAGCTTCAATCAGGCTGATAGCATAACCACCACCGGGAGCAGAAGCCATTGCTAACTTTGATTTGTTATTAACCACTACTTTTCTAATAGTATAAGCTTGTGGGTTAGTTTTAAAATGTGCATCTTTTGCATCAGCATAAATTGTTGCTATATATTTTTTTCCGGCATCCAAAAAATCAAATGTAAGTATAGAGGTGCGGGAATTTTCTCCGTTCACATTCCCAACAAACCAGTTGCCCGTTCCTTTTGCTTTGCGAGCAACAGTGATATACTCACCGGGTTCTGCTTCCAGGTATTTGCTGTCATCCCAATCTACCGCCACATCTTTTATAAACTGAAAGGCATCAGGAAACCGTTCATAATTCTCCGGAAGATCTGCCGCCATTTGCAGGGGGCTGTACATAGTTACATATAAAGCCAGTTGATTGGCGATGGTACTGTTTACATGTGATTTATTCTCCGGGTTAAGTTTACTGATGTCCATTTCAAAAATACCAGGTGTATAATCCATAGGTCCGCCAAGCAAACGGGTAAAAGGCAATAGTGTAACATGGTTCGGTTTTGAACCACCAAAAGATTGGTATTCTGTTCCTCTTGCAGATTCATTGCCAATCAGGTTGGGATAAGTACGGGCTATACCGGTAGGACGTACCGCTTCATGTGCATTTACCATGATCTTATATTCAGCCGCTTTTTCAATGGCATACTGGTAATGATTTATCACCCATTGATTATAGTGATTTTCACCTTGTGGAAGGATATTGCCAACATATCCGCTTTTCACTGCATCATAGCCATTCTCTTTCATAAATTGATAGGCTGTGTCCAAGTGGCGTTCATAGTTTCGTACCGAACCGGAGGTTTCATGATGCATGATGAGCTTAACACCTTTAGAAGTTGCATAGTCTTTTAATTCCTTCACATTGAAATCAGGATATGGCGTAACGAAATCAAACACATAATCTTTAAAATTTCCAAACCAGTCTTCCCAGCCAATGTTCCAGCCTTCTACCAATACGGCATTAAACCCATGCTTTGCAGCAAAGTCGATGTATTTTTTAACGTTAGTGTTTGTTGCGCCATGCCTGCCATTTGGTTTTGCTTTTTTATAATCAGTAATACCCAGTTGAACGGAAGGGTACTCGTCGGTATAAGCCCAGGAAGTTTTCCCTGTGATCATTTCCCACCACACACCAACATACTTTACCGGTTTTATCCAGGAAGTTTCTTTTATTTTACAAGGCTCATTCAGGTTATAGGTCATTTTAGAATTAAGAATAGTACGGGCATCATCACTTACAATTATTGTTCGCCAGGGAGATGTACCAGGCGCCTGCATATAACCTTTATCTCCTATTGCATCTGGTGTCAGCCAAGATTCAAAAACCAAATTCTTATCATCAAGGTTTAAATGCATACAGGAATAATTAATAAGAGCAGCTTCGTGTAAATTAATATACAGCCCGTCGTCTGTCTTCATCATCAATGATGTTTGTACACCTGTTGGAGAAAAAGAAGTTTGCGACAAATTTGCGGTTATGGCTTTGGACTGCAATCCTCTTATCTCAGACAATTTTGATTTGGTGAAATCATATTCCTGTGTATCATAATCACCGGGTATCCAAAAGGCTGTATGGTCGCCTGCCATGGCAAACTGCGTTCTTTCTTCCTTTATAATAAAGTGGCCCAGGTTTTTCTGTGTAGGAAATTCATAACGAAAACCAAGACCATCATCAAACAGGCGAAACCGGATGATCAGTTCACGGTTTGTTACTCTTTGCTTTAATGTTACAGCCAGTTCATTGTAATGGTTACGTATGGTATTCACTTCTCCCCAAACGGGCTTCCAGCTTTCATCAAATCCGGAGGTTTTAGTATTGGCAATTTCAAAATCGTTTAGCAGAGACTGCTTATCATTCTTAAGTTCCAATCCAAGTTTACTCGGCTTTACAACTTCCTTTAGTTTGTAGGTAAGCTGATAGTAAGGAACACCATCACTTTGCAGGGAGAAGGTCATCAACAGTTTGCCATCGGGAGATTTTAATTCCTGTGCGTTAGTAATACCAAAAAGCAAAAGCCAAATGCAGGTAAGGGTTATATGCTTCATCATGATTGATAAATTATTTTTAGTTTATTAAAAGATGTGATGACCATGAGTCTTTTAGGTTATGTTGTTCTTTCTTTTCAGGGCTGTTTTTTTTACAACTACTGTTTTACAAAATTCAGAAGGAAAACATCATTTTCGTTATACGAAGATATTTATAAAAAGTTCCTATAGAATTAATCATTGCTGTTTCTGCTGAAATAGGGGAACCATAATTATGTTGCTTAATATCAGTTACCATTGTTTGGAAAGCTGAACTGGTTAATTCATAGCCAAATGGGAAGTGAAAGGATCATTTGCCTTGTACCCTGTTTTATATTTCACTGATTTATTTTTCCTTTCGGGAGTCAGGTCATTTCAATTTTAATACCTTCTTTTGACTTAGCTGGTAAATCCCTTGCCTAAATGTCCCTAATATTTTTACCAATTACTTATCCATAAAGCTTTTTCAGATCCGTTTTCTGAGCAGCAAAATCACCAAAAAAAATTGATTTCCCCAGATTAATCAAACAAACCAATGATTCTCTTGTTTTTGTATTTGTAGTTTATATACTGGCAGAGAATTATTTGAATTTGACGGCGTTTTTCAGATTTATAATAATTCTGTAAAATTGTTGACTAAAGAAATTGAGTGGGAAAGTAAATAGCATTTATCTTAAATATATCTTTGTAAAATAATTTATTAAAAAATAAAAATGGAAAATAATACATCTTCAAACACATCAACGGGTACGCCAAACAGTGAAAGCAAATGCCCGTTTTCTGGTGGTTCGCAGAAGCAAAGTGCCGGCAGCGGTCCAAGCAACCGTGACTGGTGGCCAAATCAGTTAAAATTGAACATTCTTCGTCAAAACTCTTCCTTGTCTGATCCAATGGGTGAGTCATTCAACTACGCTGAAGAATTCAAGAGTCTCGATCTGGATGCTTTAAAGAAAGACATTATCAGCTTAATGACCACATCTCAGGACTGGTGGCCGGCCGACTACGGTCATTATGGACCATTCTTTATTCGTATGGCCTGGCATAGTGCCGGTACCTACCGCACAGGCGATGGTCGTGGTGGTGCTGGTTCCGGCACGCAGCGTTTTGCACCCCTCAACAGCTGGCCCGACAATGCTAACCTCGACAAGGCTCGTTTACTTCTATGGCCCATCAAACAGAAATATGGTAAGAAAATTTCCTGGGCTGACCTGATGATCCTTGCAGGCAACTGTGCCCTCGAGTCAATGGGCTTCAAAACATTTGGTTTTGGAGGCGGAAGGGAAGATGTTTGGCAACCTGAGGAGGATATTTATTGGGGTTCAGAAACAGAGTGGTTAGGTGATAAGCGATATGCAGGTGACCGTGACCTGGAAAATCCGTTGGCTGCCGTTCAGATGGGTCTGATTTATGTGAATCCGGAAGGTCCTAACGGAAATCCTGATCCCTTGGCAGCTGCCCGTGACATTCGTGAAACCTTTGCCCGGATGGCAATGAATGATGAAGAAACAGTGGCCCTGATTGCCGGTGGTCATACATTTGGTAAAACCCATGGCGCCGCCGACCCGGGAAAATATGTAGGCAAAGAACCCGCCGCTGCTTGTATTGAAGAACAAAACACAGGTTGGAAAAATACCTTTGGTAAAGGCAATGCAGAAGATACTATTACCAGCGGTCTGGAGGGAGCATGGACTACCACACCAACGAAATGGAGCAATAACTTTTTTTGGAACCTGTTCGGTTACGAATGGGAGTTAACAAAAAGTCCAGCAGGTGCACAACAATGGATACCAAAACATGGTATGGGAGCCGGTACTGTACCAGATGCACACGACCCATCAAAGCGTCATGCACCAATTATGTTGACAACAGACCTCGCTTTGCGGATTGATCCTGCTTACGAAAAAATTTCAAGACGCTTCTTCGAAAATCCTGATGAATTTGCAGATGCCTTTGCCCGTGCATGGTTCAAACTTACACACCGTGATATGGGTCCTAAAGAACGCTACCTTGGACCAGAAGTGCCTACGGAAGAACTGATCTGGCAAGATCCCATTCCGGCTGTAACACATGACCTGATCAACGATAATGATATTGCAGCGCTGAAAGGTAAAGTATTGGCAAGCGGACTGACCGTGTCCCAACTGGTTTCTACCGCCTGGGCATCAGCATCCACTTTCCGTGGTTCTGATAAAAGAGGTGGTGCCAATGGTGCCCGAATTCGTTTGGCACCGCAGAAATATTGGGAAGTAAACAACCCGGCTCAACTTTCGAAAGTGTTAGATACACTGGAAGGAATTCAAAAGGAGTTCAACAGTGCTCAGCCTGGTAATAAGCAGGTTTCACTTGCCGATCTGGTTGTGATGGGAGGATGTGCAGGTGTTGAGCAGGCAGCTAAGAAAGCAGGTCTTGATGTAAAAGTTCCTTTCGCACCCGGAAGGGCCGATGCCTCACAAGAACAAACTGATGTAGAATCTTTTTCCGTTCTTGAACCTGCTGCAGATGGATTTCGCAACTATGCAAAAGCCCGGTATACATCATCAGCAGAGGAAATGCTGGTAGATAAAGCACAACTGCTCACACTCACTGCACCTGAAATGACAGTGCTTGTTGGTGGCATGCGGGTGCTTAATACAAACTTTAACCTGTCTCAACATGGCGTTTTTACTGGGCAACCAGAGACACTCACCAACGAATTTTTTGTAAACCTGTTGAATCTTGGTACTACCTGGAAAGCGGTATCTGAAAATAAGGAACTGTTTGAGGGTCGTGACCGAAAATCAGGCGAAGTAAAGTGGACAGCCACCCGTACCGATCTGATCTTCGGCTCAAACTCAGAGCTTCGGGCCCTTGCTGAAGTGTATGCATGTGCTGATGCTAAAGAGAAGTTTGTTTATGATTTTGTTGCTGCATGGAATAAAGTGATGAATCTTGATCGCTTTGACCTTGCTTAATTTCAAAATAATATAATTTAGTATGAAAAGGTGGTCTGGAAACGGGCCACCTTTCTTTATTTTGACAATAATCTTATACTGAATTTTTTTTTGGCGCCGTGTTGTGTGTCTTTACGTATCACTTCTTTCATTAACCCAATTCCGAAGCGTGGAGACACACAACAGGGCATATGGCTGGAGTTTAAAGAAGATTACGTTCAACTGATCACCACTTTCTCCAGTTTATTTAACCAGATTTCATCAATGGTGGCGCCCAAACCCGGTACATCAGGCACTTTTACCACACCATTCTTTTCATAAATAATACCACCTGTTACGGGGTCTTCTTTCAGCATCAGTGCTGTATCAAAATCAAAATGTACAATATTGGGACTGCATAAAGCAAAATGGGCAAATGCGGTCATTGCTAATCTTGATTCTATCATGGCGCCCACCTGCAAATGAATGAGGGCATGTTCAGCCAGCCGGGCAATTTTTAATGCTTTAAAAATACCACCGGATTTTCCCAGTTTGATGTTCATATAATCGCAGGCATTCAGTTCAATCAGTCTTGCTGCATCATGGTCATCGCTACAACATTCATCCGCCATAATGGGTATCGGGCTTTCTTTTTTTACCCTGTGTAATTGCATAAAATTCCAACGGGCAATCGGTTCTTCGCAATGCTGGATATTTAATGGAGCCAGCTTATTTAATGTTTCTATCGCTTCTTCCACCTGCCATCCCTGGTTGGCATCAATACGCAGCGGTATTTCATCACCCACTGCTGCACGGATAGCTTTCATTCTTTCTACATCTGTCTTTCCATTTTTTCCCAGCTTTACTTTTATGGCCGGGTAGCCCTGCTGTTTTATTTTTACTGCATCGGCTGCCATCTTATCCGGCTCACCAATGCTTACGGTGTAATCGGTGATAATGGTCTTGTTGTTATCTCCTCCAAGGAATTTGTACAAGGGTACGCCGGTATTTTGCGAAGCAATATCATACAATGCAATATCAAAAGCACTTTTGATACTGTTGTTCCCATAAATGACAGTATCCATCAGGTTGATGCAGTCTTCTATCTGCAACGGATTTTTCCCCAATAATGCTTTGGCAAAATATTGTCCTACTATAAAACAGGTATCCTGGCTCTCGCCATTGATGGGCATGTATGGACTGCATTCTCCAAAACCAATTATTCCTTCATTGGTAATTATTTTCACCAACACATTTTCTGCGTTTTCATCCCTGCCAAGGGAAGTGATAAAAGGTTCAATAAGCGGAATGGAGAGTTTGTATAATTCTATTTGCTCAATAGTAAGTGTATGACTCATAAGTAATAACAATCAGGAGGATAAAGTTAAATAGTTCTTTTTGTTAAACTGGTCCTGTTTTTGCCGTAAATAAAAGAACCGGATACGAAAACAATCAAATAACCGTTTCAATGCTGAATATATTTTATGAAAAACATCTTCCTTTTAAGTTATTCCCTTTTAATTTTATTTTCAGCCTGTAAGAAGGAGGTTACCGAATTGCCCCCTGAAACTCAAACCGGCGCCAATACATTTGGAGCAAAGATTAATGGAGAATTTTGGGCACCACAGGGCTTTGGTCCTTTTCCGGCCAATGATATTCTGGAAGCAAGGCTGATGCCCGACAAAGACCTCTACATTAACGCAAGAAATTTTGCTTCATCTCCTAATGAGTCTGAGTTCCAGATTTTTTTAAAAAATGTTTCTACCATGGGTATTTATCCGTTGAATACCACCGTTACTTTTCCCTCCTCAGCTGCCAATCATGTTTATTTTGTAAAGAGAAATATTACTCCAAAAAATGAATGGCTTACATCTGCCTCGCATACCGGTGCTGTTACCATTACACGGATTGATACCATGGCGTTGATTGTCTCAGGTACTTTTCAGTTTAGCGCATTGAACATCAATAATTCTCCGGAACCAATTACAATAACCGAAGGCAGGTTTGATATTAAAATGAGATAGTGATCAGAACAATAATGTGTTTTTTTAATTCCTATTTGTTTCACCTATATGGTGAAAATTTTGAACCACAATAGGTACATAGGAGACACATAGGTTTTCACATAGAAAATTCGTTTTTTGATTGTCAATGCTTTTTAATAGCACAACACATCAGAACAATAGCCTTATTCCGATGCCGAGATTACCAACAAAGGGTGCATTGTCGTTAACAAAAATATATTCGCTTGGATAATCAGTAGCAGGAATAAAAGCCCTTGCTTCGGAGTAAATAAAAAAATCACCACCAACCGGAAACTCTGCACCCAGCCCCAAATCAAATGTCAATCTTTTAAAGTTTGCCTTTCCGCTAAGTACAGGTAATGTATAAAGAGCAGTATCAATGGCCACTGAATGAACATTGGTAACAGTGCCAAGCATCAGTCCGAAACCGGCAGAACCATAGAGGTTCCAGCTTTTTTCTGCTTCCGGATTTCCTTTCAGGTATCTTTTCCAGCCAACAGAAAATTGTTTTAAACGCATCAGGGCACTATTCTGAAAATTTATTTGTGAGGGGCTGGTCAATAAACTTTTAGCAACGGCGGTGGTATTGTTTGTAAATTTTCCTTTTGAAAAATAACAAAACCATGCATAGATGCCATCTGTTGGTGTAAGGTGAAAGTTGGTAATGATGGAATGTCCTGCAGCCCAGTAGTGTTGTTCTTTTTTAAAATTTCGTTGTAAACTTAAATCAGTGGAAAGACTGAATTGCGGTTGTGAAAATGCTTTTGTAAAAAAAAGGGTACCAAAAAATAATATAATAATCTGCCTGCTCACATTAATTATGTAATTGCAATGTTAAGCAATTATTTTGTTGATTGAAATAAGAAAGCCATCCCGGCTGAGATGGCTTTCAATTATTGAATAACAATTTTATTTTACCAGTTTCAGTTCTTTGATAATGTTGGTGCCTCCGCCTAATTTATCTATACACCATAATACATAACGGATATCAACATTGATTGTACGGTTCAGGTCTTTATCAAAAGCCAGTTTATGACTTAAGGCTTCGTAGTTACCATCGAAAGCAAGGCCAATCAATTCGCCTTTGCCATTAATAACCGGGGAACCAGAGTTGCCACCTGTTATATCATGAGTAGTAATAAAACCAATTACCAGTTCTTTACGGGTAGGGTCCATATACTGGCCAAAATCTTTTTTCTTCAGCATTTCAACGGCTTTGGCCGGAAGGTCAAATTCATAATCTCCTGCTTTATATTTTTCCAGCAAACCTTTTGAGGTAGTAACATAATCATAGAAAACACCATCTCTGGGGCGATAAGATTTTACATTGCCATAACTAACCCGCATGGTTGATGTAGCATCGGGATACATCATTTTAGATTTGGCAGGATCCATTTCCAATATACCTTTCAGATACAGCCTTCCGTATTCTGCATTCTTCGCATTGAACTGCTGGAAATAGGGAGAATATTTTGAAATATAGTTGGTAAAAAAGGAACTGGCATGAGCAAATGCGGGATCTGCCTGCAGAGTGACGGCATCCGGGTTGGCCACAAATGCATTCCATTTGGCATCATCAAAAATCATGGTTTTGCTGAAAATATCAGCTGCGTATTTCTTATAAGTGGCATCATCATCCAATGGGCCATAAGTATTTTTCAGGTTGCCATAGAAACCAATTGGGTGTTGCTGTTTGTCCACATCTTCATAAAACATTCTTGTAATGGCACCCACAATATTCTGATCAGAAGTTTTGTTTTCATTTGCCAGGAAATTGGTTCGTTGTTTATCGACAGATTCAACTGCTTTTTTAATATCAGCTTGTGTGGCACCAGGTTTAACAAGGGCTGCTTCTACCTGCATTAATGCGCTGGCAAATCCAATTAATGGAGAACCGCCAATGCCTTCATTGATATATTGTCGATGTTTGGCATAAGATGTCCATGCATCGTAAGCCTTACTCCATTCGGCAAAAATATTTTCATATTCAGCCTTTCCTTTCGCCCATACATTGAATTTTTCTTCTGCCTTTTGTTTTTGACCATACACATCAAACTTCAATAATTGTTTTGTTTCTCCGTCAAAAAATTTCCAGTAATTGGCAATGCCCGCATAAGATGAAGCCAGTTGTAATTTAATGGCCGGATCTTTTTTCATTTCTTCAAACATATATTTTAACCGCACATCACGGAGTTTAACCAATGTGGGGCTATTAATATCTGTGGCTAGCTTAATACCGTAAGAGCTTTCGTAACGGTTAGTACCACCCGGGTATCCCCAGATCATAGAGAAGTCGCCGTCTTTTAGTGGTTTTAAAGAAACAGGCAGCGACCATTTTGGTTTCATCGGAATATTTTCAGCACTGTATTTTGCGGGTTTACCATCGGGACTGGTATATACACGGAAAATTGAAAAATCACCGGTATGGCGAGGCCATTCCCAATTATCAGTATCACCACCAAATTTTCCAATACTTTCCGGAGGTGTACCAACCAGGCGAACATCGGTATAGCGCTGATAAACAAAAGCCATAAACTGGTTGCCTTTGAAAAGAGAATTCACCCTTGTTTCAATATTTTTGTCCGCATCACTCATCCTTTTATTGATGGCTGCCATTACTGCACTTTGTTTTTGACCTCTCTCAGCTCCACTGAGGCCTTTTAAAGAATCCATCATTTCTTTAGTTACATCTTCAATGCGAAGCAGGAATTGTACAGAAAGAGTGGAGGGGATTTCTTCTGCGTGATTTTTAGCATAAAATCCATCCCGCAGATAATTATGATCCATTGTACTTGCGGCAGCAATTGCACCATAACCGCAGTGGTGATTGGTAAAGATCAATCCCTGGTTACTTACAATTTCGCCGGTACAACCTCCGCCAAAAATGATAATTGCATCTTTCAGTGATGGTTTGTTGATATTATACAACTGCTCTTTGGTGAGTTTTAATCCTTTTTTCACCATATCATTATACACTTGCTGACCCAGTAACAACGGAAGCCACATACCTTCATCTGCAAATGATTTAAAAAGCAGACCAAAGGCTAAAACAATCGTTAAAAAAAACTTCTTCATAGTTTGAAAATTTAGGCCGCAAACCTACACAAAAACAGCTACTATTTTGCTGAACTTGTTACGAATGGTTATTTTTCAGTTTCAAAATACTGTTTATGGGTACAAGATTTTTTTTATCGATAATATTTGTTTCTGTTTTAATAATGCAATCCTGCAGTAAAAAAGGGGGTACAAATCCACCGCCATCGCCAACCCCCACAGTGCCGGGATGTGCAACCAATACTGCACCGGCTAACGGTACATTTGTTTCAGCAGGTGCTCTTTCGCTTACCTGGACAGCCGTAAGTGGAGCCACCGGATATGATGTTTATTTGGGGACCACCGCTTCTTCTGCATCGGTAATTGCCAGTA
>JBARSW010000278.1:0-6437 GCA_049644925.1 Chitinophagaceae bacterium
GCTAAAAACAACAGAACTAACCAATATCTGCCTGCGTCTGGCAAGATTTAAAAAAGAAAACAAAGAACTACTTTCTTATCTTTTATTCGAGTCACATAATGAGGATGAATATATAAAAAGTGTAAAACAAGAGATAATAGAATTATTCGGGACAATCAATCTCACCCAATTATATTTTGCAAAAAAAACACTGCGTAAAATCCTGAGGGTAATTAATAAAAAATCGAGGTATAGCGGCAATAAACAAACAGATATTGAACTCCGGCTCTTTTTTTGCCAACAACTTAAAAATTCTGCTATTCCATTCAGGCAGAATTTGGCACTAAGCAATCTATATAACGGGCAAATTAAAAAAATCAGGATCGTGTTGTCCTCTTTGCATGAAGATCTGCAACATGATTATAGTAAACCAATCAGCGATTTGGAAGTATAAATATAAATTTCGGGTGATATTTACTGACCTTGATGTAATTGTATATTGTTGCAGGGTATAGGGGAAGTTAATTTTGAGTTTGTGGCCTATTATGAAATGTGACATATAACAATCCTAATCAATAAATACTGGTAGTATGTTATTTATTCACCGGTTTAAGTATATTCTTTTTTTAAAATAAATACTTAAAACCCGGAGCAATTCCTTTTTAGTAACTTGCGATTCCAATTTCAACCAATGACTGACAATTCACATCAGCTGGCTGCCATTTTATTTGCTGATATAGTCGGCTACACGGCAATTATGCAGGAAGATGAAAATGAGGCTGTAGAAAAGATCAGTAAGTTCAGGCAGTCGCTGGAAACAATAGCAGCAGAACTGAATGGAAGAATTATACAATACTACGGCGATGGTGCTCTGCTACTTTTTCACAGTTCTACAGATGCAGCAGAATTTGCCAAATTATTGCAAATGGACCTTAATGATGAAGCACCAATAGTTCCTGTTCGCCTTGGCATCCATATGGGTGATGTGCTGATTCAGGAAGGAAACGTTTTTGGTGATGTAGTGAATATAGCCTCCCGAATTCAGTCACTGGCACCTACTGGGGGCATATATATATCAGAAGTTGTATTTCTGAATATTGTTAACAAGAAAGGATTGGAAGCAGTATTTGTCAATGAACAATCTCTCAAAAATGTAAAAGACCCGGTACGCATTTATGAGTTGCTAACTGAATTCAGCAAACCACATTTGCCGAAAATTACTGTTAGTAAAACTGTTGAAAAAATAATTGATGAAAACAGTATTGCCGTTTTACCTTTTGAGAATATGTGCAGTGACCCGGAACAGGAATATTTCAGTGATGGTCTTACAGATGATATAATCACTCAGCTTTCAAAAATTAAATCACTGAAGGTAATCTCCCGTACTTCGGTGATGCAATACAAGAAAAATCAAAAATCAGTTAAGGAAATAAGCGTTGAGTTGGGGGTGGCTCTGATATTGGAAGGCAGCGTTCAGCGTTATGGTGAACAGGTTCGCATTACAGCACAGCTGATAGATGCTGTATCGGATGAACATTTATGGGCAGAGTCATTCGATCGTCCTGTAAACGATATTTTCGCTATTCAACGGGAAGTGGCATTGGCTATCGCAGCCGTACTGAATACAACACTTACTAAATTAGAAACACAAAACCTGGATACTACGCCTACTGTTGACATGCAGGCATATGATCTTTATTTGAGAGGAAAATTTTTGATAGAAAAAAGAAATAAGACCGATTTACTAATTGCGAGAGAACTTTTTCAGCAGGCGGTTAATAAAGACAAAACTTTTGCTATTGCCTATTCAGGCTTGGCCAACACTTATTTACTTTCGTCCTATCGTGGATATGAAGATCCGGATATTATGTTGCTGGTGGCAAAAAAACATATAGATATGGCCCTTGGATTAGAATCTTCTTCCGGGGAAATACAGGCAACTCTTGGTTATTGGTATCACCAAACGCTAAACTGGGGAGAAGCAGAAAAAATTTACCGGAAATCAATCAGCCTGAACCCCAATCAATCGAATGTTTATTTATGGCTGGCAATTTTACTGGAAGCTAAAGGAGAGCAGGAGGATGCTCTGGTCATATATAATCAGGGAAGTGAAATTAATCCGGCCTGGGATTATTTACTCCAGAATAAGATCAGAGCATTGGCAAACAGTGATAACCAGGAAGAAGCCGTTCGGCTTGAAAAAAACTTAATTGAAAAAACAGCATTTGACCCCATCAATCAAAAAATGCGGTATACAAATCTTTCAAAACTTTTTTGGTATTTTGGAAAAAAAGAGGAAGCCATTGCTGCGGCAGAAAAAACAGGAAATCCCGGGTTATTAAAATTTTATCAGGAAGGCAATCATAAAATGCTGGAGAAAGAAGTGGATGAACATTATAGAGTATTAAAAAAATCGGGTGAGTATATATCTGAATTATGGATGGGAATGGATTATGCAAAAGCAGGTGCAAGAGAAAAAGCCCTTGATTGCTTTAATAATGCCATTGTACTTAGAGATACTGCTATTACACAATTACTGATTGGCCAATATGAATTTCTTAATATCAAATTCATAAGTATGGTTCAGTTGAAAAGGAAAATCAGGTCGTTAATAAGGTTATAAGTATTTTGTTGATGATTTTTAGAATTTTCACCCTCTACTGTAAAAACACAATTATTTCCAGATTGTCTGCCAAATTTTAGAAGCGTTCAGATTTTTTTTTATCATTGTATCTTATCTTTAATCTTACTGTAAAAAAAAGTTTAATCAGCTAACTAAATCAACTGACTACTTATGAAATATATGCTTGCTCTATTTGTGAACATGCTTTCACTTTTAGTATTTTCTCAACAGTCGCAATTTCCAAAAGCAAATTATTCCCTGGCTGCCCGGTTTTCTCCGGACAAAGTAAATAAGATGCTTTTTAGTACTGCTGTTGATCCGCATTGGCTTAAACTCACGGATCGTTTCTGGTACATTTATGAAACCCGGGAGGGAAAATATTGGTACATCGTTGATGCTGCCAAAGGCCTTAAAAAACAACTGTTTGATAATGCAAAACTGGCAGCTGAAATAACCAAAATTGTAAGGGACCCTTATGATGCTCAACACCTGCCCATTGAGAAACTCAAATTTTCAAAAGATGAAAACAGCATCACTTTTGAAGTCAAAAGTTCACAGGATGAAGAAAAAAAAGATACAACTACAAAGAAAGACAGTTTGAGCAAAAAAGTATCTGTTGAAAAAACTGAAATCAAAAAAGAGAAGAAGATTTTCTATTTTGATTATAATCTGCAATCGGGTGTTTTAACTGAACTAAAAGGTTATCAAAAACCAAAAGAAAGAACTACCTGGGCTTCTTTTTCACCAGACCAACGGTTTATTATTTTTTCAAAAAGAAATAATCTCTACTGGATGGATAGTGCCAACTATCGTAAGGCACAGATAAAAGAAGACGATAGCACTATAGTGGAGAATCAGTTAACAACTGATGGAGTAGAAAATTATAGTTATGGAAGCAGCGGTAATGAAACAAATGTGGAAAAAGAAAAGAATAAAGACAAACGTAAACCAGCTTTTATCATGTGGTCCCCGGATGGAAAATATTTTGCTATTTCCCGAACTGACATCCGCAAAGTAAAAGATTTATGGGTGATCAATAATATTGCAGAGCCTCGTCCAACATTAGAAACTTATAAATACCAGATGCCGGGTGAAAAAGATGCCCCAATAAGAGAACTCTATCTTTTTAATTTTGAAAATAAAACAAATAAGCAAATTAAAGTTACTGCTTTCAAGGATCAGGAAATAAGTACCTGGACAGCCCCACCACTTCAAAAACAAAGAGATGACGAAAACAGAGCATCAATCTGGCAGGGTACAAATGAAAAATTCTACATCAATCGGACAAGCCGTGACCTGAAACGTATTGACATTTGTGTTGTTAATGTCGCTTTAGATTCAGTAAGTATACTAATTGAAGAAAGAATGAATACTTATGTGGAAACCCGCCGTATCGGTTTAGTTAATAATGGAAAAGAATTAATTCAATGGAGTGAGAGGGATGGCTGGGCACATTTCTATTTATATGATGGAAATGGAAAGCTGAAAAACCAGATAACCAGTGGACCTTATCATTGTGAAGAAATTCAAAATATTGATGAGAAGAACAGGGTTCTTTATTTTAGTGCCAGTGGTCGAGAGCCAAATGAAGATCCTTATTACCTGCATTTTTATCGGATCAATTTTGATGGTACGGGTCTTAAGATGCTTACCACCGGCAATTATGATAACAATGCCAGCATGGATGACAATAGTCGCTATTATGTAAATACATTCTCCCGGGTAAATACCACACCGGTTTCTTTATTACAGGATAATACGGGTAGAACCATTATGGAACTTGAAAAAACAGATATGAGCGGCTTAATTGAGGCAGGTTATAAATACCCAACACCCTTTAAAGTAAAAGCAGCCGATGGCATAACCGACCTTTATGGTGTGATGTATAAACCTTTTGATTTTGACAGCACAAAAAAATATCCCATTATTGAATATGTATATCCCGGGCCACAAACGGAAGCAGTAAATAAATCATTCGGAAAAAGTATGGACAGAATAGACCGGTTGGCACAATTGGGTTTTATTGTAATAACGGTTGGCAACAGGGGTGGACACCCTTCCAGAAGTAAATGGTATCATAATTATGGATATGGTAATTTAAGAGATTATGGACTTGCTGATAAAAAAGCCGCCATTGAACAACTCAGTTATAGGTATTCCTTTATTAACCCTGAGCTGGTTGGCATACATGGCCACAGCGGCGGGGGTTTTATGAGTACAGCTGCAATGCTTGTATATCCGGATTTTTTCAAAGTGGCAGTAAGCAGTGCCGGCAATCATGAAAATAATATTTATAACCGTTGGTGGAGTGAGAAGCACCATGGTGTCAGGGAACAGGTGAGTGATAAAGGGGATACAAGCTTTACATATAATATCGAACGAAATGCAGAATTGGCTAAAAATCTAAAGGGTCACCTGATGCTGAGTCATGGTGATATTGATAATAATGTTCATCCTGCAAATACACTACGGATGGCCAATGCGTTGATCAGGGCCAACAAGCGGTTTGAGTTGGTTGTTTTACCCGGACAGCGGCATGGGTTTGGAGATATGACGGAATATTTCTTCTGGAAAATGTGCGACTTCTTTAGTCAACATTTGCTGGGTGATCATTCTCAACCAGTAGATCTTGAACAAATGAACCGGGAACTTGAACGTAAAAAATAATTATTAAATGGAAATGTGTACAAAAATGGTTGGTGATATTTGATAAGTTAAAATAGTCTGGTAAAGGTTTTCAATGAAGGAAATTGAAACCCTTAACAATTTCATCTTCTTTGACAAAAAATTGAAGATTCAAAGTTGGAAAATCAGACCAGCAATTTAAATACTTGCCCGATCAAATATCCATTGTGGTATATTTGGAGTATATATTTTCCTTTCTGGTATTCTTCAGGATTTAAGGTGAAAATCAGTTGTTTGGCTTCACCTTTCTGATAATCAAATTTTACTCTGCGGGAATAGCGTTTTTTCCCATCATTATGGGTATCTATCGATGAGGATGTTTCCCAGGCATCGCTGGAAAGAACTTTTCCATCGGGTTGCAATATCACCACATAAACCTCTGCATTATTATAGTCGCTTATATTATTTTGCACAGTAAAAGAAATAACAAATTTTGAAGTTTTTTTGACCTGGTTGGTCTCCTGTTCTTTTTCATTTTTTACTGTAACAGGCGATAATTTTATTTCAGAAGCAATAAAAGTAGAAGCTAGGTTTACCTTTTCTGTCAATACTTTGTTCTCCACGCCAAGTTGCTGGTTGTTTGTTTCCAGATTCTTTACCTGAACATTTACTTTTTCAAGCACAGAAGCAATTTGTTGTTTTTCACTTTCAATGCTGCTGTTTCTGTTTTGAAGTTCTGCAACCAGTTGTTGCAACTCAACAGTTTTTTTACGGGCCAGATCAAGGTCTTCCTTTTTAAAATTATTCTTTTTTAGAATCGTGGCGATTTCCGATCTCAATTTGTTTATTTCAGCAAGTTTAATATTTAATTTTCCCTTTAATAATCCCGCCGTACTTTTTGTGGAATCCAGTTGGGCATCCAGGTTATTAATCGTAAGAGAATAAATTTTTTGTAAAGAGTCCTGTACTGCCTGTGCTACTGCAGTAGAATCTTTGATGAAGATTTCTGTACGGCGAGTACTGTAAACAGATTTATCATATAAATGATAAATCCATGTGCCCACAAGACCCACAGAAAGCATTAGCATTAAGATGGATTTTGTGTCTTTCACTAATCAAAAAATGTATTTGGCCATTAAAATAAAAAAGGATTTCAGGGTCGTTTATTTATTGCATTGATTTACTTCTCTTTATTCTGATCAACATAAGC
>JBARSW010000279.1:0-3287 GCA_049644925.1 Chitinophagaceae bacterium
TGCTGCAAAGCGTCCCATAGTTTTCAGTATTTGTGAATGGGGAAGTACTGAACCCTGGACATGGGCAAAAAACGTCGGGCATCTTTGGAGAACTACCAGTGATATTATGAATTGCTGGGACTGTAAAGTGAATTGGGGTGGAATGGGTTGGACATTAATTATGGATAAAAATGAACCACTCGTAAAATATGCCGGACCAGGAGGTTGGAATGATCCTGATATGCTCCAGGTTGGAAACGGAGTATTAACAGATGTGGAATCCCGTTCGCATTTTGCCATGTGGAGTATGATGGCAGCACCGTTAATATTGGGCAACGATATCCGGTCAATGACACCAGCTATTAAAGAAATACTGACTAATAAAGAAATCATTGCGTTGAATCAGGATACACTGGGAAAACAAGGCTATAGGTGGTGGATACTCGATGGCAATATCGAACTATGGCTGAAACCACTTGCTAACAATGAAATTGCCTTGTGTTTTTTTAACAGGAGTGAAGTAGCGAAAACTATTGATTTTGACTGGAACAGATATTTCAGTAATCTCAATGGCAAAACGTATGGTGTTACAGACAAAACAATCATCCGTGATTTATGGCTCAAAAAAAATATTGGATCAACAAAAAATAATTTGAAAGCTACCATTCAGCCACATGACGTATTAACTGTAAGGTTGATTAAATAGTTGATAAAAATTTAGTGATGTTCTTAAACTAATCAATGAAAATAAGAGTAACATATTGCCTTGCTGTTTTCTTGCTGATTTATTGTTCCTTCAATAAGCTGAATGCACAAATCACAAAAGAAAAGAAAGTGATTACGCTTCCGGCAGAAATGGTGGTGGATAAAATACGGGGTGGTATGTTGGGTATGATGATTGGCAATATGAATGGCTGGCCATACGAATTTAAATTCTATGGAAAATATGGTGATGTGAAAACATATATCCCATCTCTTCCGGAAGGCGCCCAAACCGATGATGATACAGATTTTGAATGGGTGTATATCTATAATATGCAGAAAACCAGGAATGCCTATTTGCCTTACAACGACATTAGCACTTATTGGAAAAAAAGTATCAATGATGGAATCTGGTGTGCCAATCGCTATGCCCGTTATTTAATGGATTTGGGAATTCAGGCTCCAATGACAGGAAGTGTAGTGCTGAATCCATGGTCAGAATTTAATGTATCGGGACAGTTTATAAGTGAATCATTCGGGTTGGTAGCACCGGCAATGCCTCAAACAGCTGCAAAAATTGGCTTGCACTATACCAGGGTTGCTATCGACTACGAACCAGCGCAAACAACCCAGCTTTTTACCACCATGATTTCAACCGCTTTTATAGAAAGCGATATCAATAAAATTGTGGATGCCGGAGTTGCCAGCCTCGATCCCAATAGTATCATAATTGCGGTTATTGGCGATGTGAGAAAATGGCATAATCAACACCCAAACAATCCTGAAGAAGCACTCCGCCTGTTACACGAAAAATATAAATTGAATGACGAATTGGTCAGGAACCAGAATGGTTCGGTTCTAAATACCGGCGTAATCATTGCCTCCTTTCTTTATGGCAACGGCAATTTTTCCGAAACCATCAGGCATTCTATGAATTTTGGTTATGATGCTGATTGCAATGCTGCAACACTTGGCACTTTAATGGGAACTATTTACGGCCATCGCCGGATATTAAATGAAGGTTGGAATATTGTGGATCGTTACAAAAATACAAAGCGAGATAAAATGCCAATGGATGAAACCATCATCAGTTTTGCTGACAGGGTTGTTGATGTTTTTGAAATGATAAACCAACAAAATGGAGGCAGTAAATCGGTTGTAAACAAAATCGTTGTCTACAAAATCTCCAGCGAAAAACCAGCTTCTGTATATAAACTGCTCACTTTCGACGATGAAAAATCAAAACTTAAATCAAAGCTAAAAGATGATATTTTATCCAACCTGCAATCTGGGAAAAAGCAAGAAATGGCCCAGGCAGCCTACTTAGCTATTTCATTCGATATGGCTAAAGACCTGGAGAAAAAATTTCCTAAACAATGGAAAGATGCCTGCTACAATTTGAGTGGTTATTGGAAAGTGATTGGTAATATTTTTCATAGTGATGGATTTAAATCATTGGTTCAATTAAAAGAAAAATTTATTGCTGCAGGTTTTATACCCATGATTGCAACGCCTAAAACGGAAGCAATTTACAAGGATACGGAAACATGGAAAGATCCAAAAAAACTATATGGATTGGTAAAGGGTGATGCTCATAATTAAAAATTGAACAGGAATAGGTATGAATAAATCGTTTAAAATATTGAGTGTTTTCTTTTTTTTCGTTGCAGGAATGTTTTCTGCTTCAGCACAAGTTATAGATGAAAACAAAAGTAATATCCCTGAAATATATACACCTGCGCCCAAACCAAAACCCCGCATCAATGGTCCGTTAGTATATGGTTGCCGACCGGGACATCCATTTCTTTACCGCATTCCCTGTCAGGGTGAACGTCCAATAAAATTTTCAGCAAAAGATTTACCTGCCAGTCTGAATCTTGATCCTGCAACAGGTATTATCACTGGAAATGCTCCATCCAAAGGCGAATATAATCTGGTGATTAAAGCTGTCAATTCAAAAGGAAAAGATCAGCGTAAACTGAAAATAATAGCAGGAGATAAACTGGCACTTACGCCTCCAATGGGTTGGAATCATTGGTATGCTCATTACGATCGTATTACCGATAAAATGATGCGTGAAGCTGCTGACTTTATGATCAGCAGCGGAATGGCTGATGTGGGTTATCAATATGTAAACATAGATGACTGCTGGGCAAATGCACCAAAGGCTAAAGATTCGTTACGGGTTGGACCTTTGAGAGATGAAAAGGGGAACATACTTACCAATATTCATTTTCCGGATATGTCAGGTCTTACCAATTACATTCATTCAAAAGGGCTGAAGGCAGGTATTTATTCTTCGCCTGGCCCATATACTTGTACAGGTTTTACGGGTGCAATTAATCATGAAGAACAAGATGCCCGACAGTTTGCAGCCTGGGGTTTCGATTTTCTTAAATACGACTGGTGTAGCTACGGGCATATTGCCGGCGGAGGAAAAGCAGATGATAAAGATATGTCGTGGGGAGATAAAAAGCCAACACTTGAACAATACCAGCACCCTTATTGGCAAATAGGTTATATTTTGAAATCATTGGATCGTGACATTGTTTTTAATCTGTGTCAATACGGATTTGGTGAAGTATGGAAATGGGGAGGCTCAGTGG
>JBARSW010000280.1:0-2587 GCA_049644925.1 Chitinophagaceae bacterium
GTCCTGCATCTGTAACAGTAAGTTGTGCGAGTGCAGTGCCTGCAGCTAATATTGCGGCAGTTACAGGTGTTAGCGATAATTGTACAGGAGTGGTAACTGTTACACATGTGGGAGATGTTATCAGTAATCAAACATGTGCCAACCGTTATACGATTACCAGAACATACCGTGCTACGGATGTTTGCGGAAACTCAGCTACCTGTACTCAGATCATTACAGTAAATGATGTAACCGCGCCAACTGTTACTTGTCCGACAAATATTACAACCACAACTCCGATAGGATCCTGTACTGCTGTTGTAAACTTTACACCAACTGCAACAGATAATTGTACAGGAGCTGTAACTATTGTCTCTGTTCCTGCATCTGGTACAGCATTCGCCATTGGAACAACCACGGTAAATGTAACAGCAACTGATGCTTGTGGCAATTCCTCAACCTGTTCATTTACGGTTACAGTAATTGATGGTCAATTGCCAGTTATATCTTCTCATCCTGTTAATAAAACTGTTTGCTCAGGATCCACTGCAACATTTAATGTTGTTTCTACTAATGCAGTCAGTTACCAATGGCAGGCATGGAATGGAACGACCTGGAATGATATTGCAGGAGCCACAGGTGCAACACTTACATTGAATGGAGTAACGGTGAGTATGAATACCAATAGTTATAGGGTTAGGGTAATTGGATTGTGTACAACAGTTATTTCGAATCATGCTTCATTGTATGTTAACCCATTACCTGTTGTTACTCTGACAACATCTATACCACCAACTTTGCTTCCAGGCCAATCGCTGGCAATAACAGCAGTAACTAATCCGTCTGGCGGCTCCTATGTTTGGTATAAGAATGGAGCAGTTATAAGTGGTGCTTCTTCTGCAACATTAGCAGGATTAACGGTGAATGATATCGGTACATATAAAGTGACTTATACAGATCCTAATGGATGTGTAAGAACTTCTGCCGACCTCGTTGTTAGTGGACAGGCATCAGGTAACCTGTATGTTTATCCTAATCCAAACACCGGACTGTTTGAGGTAAGGTTCTTTAACCTTCCTAATGAAATGGCAACTGTTTCTGTTTATGATTCTAAAGGTGCAAGGGTTTATAGAAAGGCATTAACAACAACTATTACTTACACCAGCATTGGCATTGATATTTCAAGTTTGCCAGGAGGAAATTACCTGGTTGAAGTAGTAAACTCAACTGGTAGAAGAATAGGAGCGAAGTGGATTATTAAGCATCACAAATAATCTTTCGATAAGGATGTAACTAAAAGCCATCCCGATTTTTTCGGGATGGCTTTTTTAATGTCAACATTGTATTACTTTATCATTAGCCCTTCAGGGTCTTTTACAAACAAGTACGCATCACTTTCTATAAAATCGTTTGCTTTAATTTCTACTGCAACTGGGATTCCATTCTTTAAAGAAAACCTGGCAGGAAAAATTCCATATCCGATATTTGAATAAGTTATTCTGAACTCATTATTGTCCATATATTCCATGTATCCAATCAAGTCTGAATGATGCTGAAAACGACAGATAAGCATCTCGCCACTTTTAGTGATACTGATTTTTCCATAAACAGTATTATAATAATCACCGGTAAAATCATTTAGTTTAATTTCTGGTTGGTTCTTTTTTTCTACCCGTTTTTTTAAAGCAGCCAGTTCCTGATCCGTTGCTTTTTTATTTTGTGTAAAGAAACCCCACTGAAACAAACTTCTGTTTGTATAAGGAACACCAAGAAATGCATCCAGTATCTGGTAACGAAGTGCTTCAAAAAAATTCTGGTTGTCATTATTTGTAAGAATAGTGATACCCAGATTTTCTTCCGGTACAAAGCAAACATTGGTTACATGCCCGAAAGCACCACCTGTATGCCAGTAAACCTGTTTGCC
The DNA here is from genome assembly GCA_049644925.1 of Chitinophagaceae bacterium. Classification (GTDB taxonomy): domain Bacteria; phylum Bacteroidota; class Bacteroidia; order Chitinophagales; family Chitinophagaceae; genus JJ008. The sequence goes on from JBARSW010000280.1 coordinate 1,904, forward strand.
TGCATAATCAGTGGAATAAACACCAAGGCCATAGCCACGGAAATGTGTGGGATACAAAGTTGATTTCCGGCTGCCGGTAAGGATATTGATATCCCTGGTTTTTTGCAAAACCTGCCAAGGAATAACCTGGTTCCCTTCATATTTGCCACTGTCAAGTTGAAACATCAGCCATTTACTAAGGTCTTTTACATTACTTACCATGCTGGTCGCAGGTCCCAGGTTATCTACTTTGTCAAATGGAATTTTTGTAATTGAGCTATACAGGTTATTATGTGGCTGAGCTACATTATCCCGTTGTTCCAAACCAGCAGTATTCATATAAGTATTAGTCATTCCAAGCGGGGTTAATATGTTTTCCTGAACATAGTTTTCCCAGCTTTGGCCAGTAACTTTTGTTAATACCTGCCCAGCTACCAAAAATGCTGAATTGCAATAACCATAATCCTGTCTGAATTCTCCTGATGGTTTCAGGAAACGCATTTTCCAAAGGATGGAATCTTTTGGCAAATTTGAATCCCAGAAAGTAAAATCACCCTGGAAAGTTTTAGTTCCAATGCGGTGACAAAGCATATCCCTGATATTTACCAAATTAGTAGCATTACTATCATATAACCTGAACCAGGGAATATGTTTTGTTACTTTATCGTTCAAAGAAAGTTTTTTCTCAAAATCCAATTTAGCAAG
>JBARSW010000281.1:0-2822 GCA_049644925.1 Chitinophagaceae bacterium
GTGCAGGATTATCCGGCAATGTTTGTTCAACAAAATAATTCTACTTCATTAGGAATAAAAGCAACATTTGCCCCTTTTCCTTTGGAAGAAGCCCTGGGCGGATATAACAAGATCAATTACATGGTTACTAAAAGGGCAGATTATATTGCAAAAACCAACGGAACGAGAAACTTTCCATGGAGGGTTTTAGTTATAAGTGATGAAGACAAACAGTTACTTAATAATGATATGGTACAGCGTTTATCAGGGCCTAATAAAATTGAAAATTCTTCCTGGATTAAACCTGGCAAAGTAGCATGGGATTGGTGGAATGACTGGAATATTTCTCATGTTGATTTTAAAGCAGGCATCAACACACTTACTTATAAATATTATATTGATTTTGCTGCGGCTAATCACATTGAATATGTAGTACTAGATGAAGGCTGGAGTGATGACTGGGATTTGAACAAACTCAGTGCAAATATTGATTTAAAAGAACTGCTTGCATATGCAAACAAAAAAAATATCGGATTGATTTTATGGAGCACCTGGTATGCATTATCGAGGGATATAGAAGGGTTGTGCTCAAAGTATGCTGCCATGGGTGTCAAAGGATTTAAAATTGATTTCCTGGACAGAAATGATCAGAAAATAATTTCTTCCTGCTATGAAATGGCGGCTATTGCTGCTAAACATCAGCTATTGCTCGATTTTCACGGAATGTTTGCTCCGCAGGGGTTACAGCGTACCTGGCCCAATGTGATAAACTTTGAAGGAGTTCGTGGAATGGAATATATGAAATGGAGTGCGGATGACCGTGTGCCGGAACATGCTGTCAGACTCCCTTTTATACGTATGATGGTGGGTCCGATGGATTATACCCCCGGAGCTTTTCGCAATGCAACAAAAGGAACAGCAAGTCCGAGTAATTCATTCCCGGTTAGCTTAGGCACCCGCTGCCATCAGATGGCAATGTATGTTGTATATGAAGCACCCTTGCAAATGCTGGCAGACAATCCAACAATCTATATGAAAGAACAGGAGTGCACTGATTTTATTTCTAAAGTGCCAACTGTTTTTAATGAAACCATTGCTTTGGATGGGAAGTTTGGTGAATATGTAGTAATAGCAAGGAAAAAGGATGACAACTGGTATGTGGGAGCAATGACAAATTGGGATGCAAGAGAGCTGTCAATTGATTTTTCTTTTTTAGGTGGAGGTAATTTTGAGGCGGAAATATTTGCTGATGGTTTAAATGCAGGAAAAAATGCTACAGACTATAAAAAAATAATAAGTAGCATTAATGCTACTCAGCAGATGAAGATAAACCTGTCTTCAGGGGGAGGCTTCGTAATGCGGATTAAAAAAAGATAAAGACTGTATGAAAATATTTCTTGCGATACTGATTTTCTTTTTCCAGTCCATTGCATCTTATTCTCAGCAGAAATTACTTTTAACTGATAAGGATGCCACTAAAGAAACAAAAGCATTGTATAAAAATTTATACAAACTTTCTGCTAAGCATATACTTTTCGGGCATCAGCATGCAACACAATATGGACACGGCTGGATGGGTGATGAAGACAGGAGCGATGTAAAATCAGTTACTGGATCACACCCTGCAGTAATTGGTGTTGATTTTGGCGGTTTGTCTGGCCGGCCGGTTGCCATGATAGAAAAAGAAAAGGCCTTACTACAAAAAATAATCGCTGATACTTATAACAGGGGTGGTGTTACGACAGTGGCCTGGCATTTCAATAACCCGGTTTCCAAAACTGATTTTTACTGGAATGATTCAACTGCAATTGCTGCCGTTAAAAATATTATTCCCGGGGGAACATACCATTCTAAGTATAAAAGCATTCTTACAACCATTGCCGATCTGGCAAAATCAATAAAAGGAAAAGATGATAAATTGGTACCTATGATCTTTCGTCCCTTTCATGAATTCGATGGCGATTGGTTTTGGTGGGGGAGAAGTCATTGTACTATTGATGATTTTAAATCACTATGGCGTTTTACCGTTTCATATCTGAGAGACACATTGCAGGTGCATAATTTTATTTATGCTTTTTCGCCTGATTGCAGGTTCAGTAACGAATTTGAATTTTTGGAACGTTACCCCGGAAATGAATGGGTGGACATGGTAGGCATGGATGATTATGCAGACTTCGGCAGGAATGGCCGTTATAATCTTGATTCAGGATATCACCGGTTGAAAATTGTTTCTGATTTTGCCGAAAAGAATAAGAAGCTGGCGGCATTTACAGAAACTGGTTTGGAGTCAATTCCGGATACAACATGGTGGACGGGAAAGCTATTGCAAACATTGCAACGTGAAAATCTGAAATTATGTTATGTGTTAGTATGGAGAAACGACAGTAAAAGCCCCACACATTATTATGCGCCATTTCCCGGACAGGTATCAGAACAAAATTTTTTGAAGTTTTATAATAGCCCATTTACACTTTTTGAGAAAGATGTGAAAAAAATCTATAAGAAATGAAACAGTCAATTACCGCCTTTGCATTTTTAATATTTTGCTTTGCAACAAGGGCACAATCAGTAAAAGATAATGGAAGTCTTAAAGTAAGCGGCACTCAATTAGTGAATGAAAAAAACAATCCTGTTGTGCTTCATGGGATGAGTTTTGGCTGGCATAATCTGTGGCCAAGATTTTATAACAAAGGCGCTGTGCATGAGTTGGTAAAGAAGTGGAAATGTTCTGTAATCCGTGCATCAATGGGAATAGAGTTGAATGCAAGTGGTTATTTAAAGAGTCCGGAATCATCAGTTAAATTGATGAAGAAGGTTATTAATGCCGGTATTAAGGAAGGAGT
>JBARSW010000282.1:0-4227 GCA_049644925.1 Chitinophagaceae bacterium
GATACAATCAGGGACACAAGTTTTGTGGGTTCCGCTTATGCAATTGTTGAAGCAATGGGGTTATTAATTTCTTTTGGATTAATTATTATAAAAATAGAACCCTTTTATGCGTCACTTTTTTTTACGATTCTGGTGATGTTTTTAATAACTTATATGGTGTTTCTTGTAAAAGATCTGGATAATCCGTTCGATTATTCGGTGAAGGGCGAAAGACATTCTGAAATTTCATTACGGCCATTGCATGATTGTATGCAGGTAATAGATGATTTTCTGAAAAATTACCCGGAAGATAGAATACAGTTAATGCATAAAGACTAACTCATATTTAAAGTATAAAGTTATATAATGACAAAAGATCAGATAACATACATCGTTTTCGCAATTGTATTAATATTAGCACTGGTTTTTGACCTGGGATTATTAAGCAAAAAAAATCAAAAGGTTACTATCCGGCAGGCTCTTTACCAGACTTTTTTTTGGGTATCATTGGCTTTAGGATTTTTTGTTTTTATGTGGATTGAAAAAGGTGAAACACTGGCACTTCAGTACCTGAGTGGTTACCTGATGGAATGGAGCCTTAGCATTGACAATATTTTTGTATTCATTCTGATATTTTCTGCTTTCTCAGTTAAGGAAAAACATTATGGAAGAGTTTTATTAATTGGGATATTGATGGCCATTATTTTCAGGGTGATATTTATAACAGTGGGTGTAGCTCTGGTTAATGAGTTTCATTGGATATTATACATTTTCGGAGTTTTTCTTGTATATACCGGGTATAAAATGTTTACAGCAAATGATGATGAAGAATTCAATCCACAGGATAGTAAAATTTATAAGTGGATGAAAAAGTTTCTTCCACTGGCTCCGCATGATGGAAATGGAAAGTACAGGATCATAGAAAATGGACGGCCGGTTTATACAACATTATTTGTGGTTATCATTATGCTGGCAGCGATTGATCTGGTTTTTGCATTGGATTCCATACCGGCTGTGATGGGTATTTCGCAGGATAAATTAGTAATTTATACCTCCAATATTTTTGCAGTACTTGGCCTCCGTTCATTGTTTTTTCTGTTAAGAGGAGCTGTCACCAAATTTGATTACCTGCAGCAGGGGATTGCTGTTGTATTAGTCTTTATTGGAATTAAAATGCTTGCCCAGGATGTAATCAATAAATGGGTGCCTGATAAAACCATACAAGTTATCATTTCGCTGGGAGTTATTGTCGTTTGTATTTCAGGCTCTATCTTTTATTCAATCTTTATTAATAAAAAAGGAGAACCTCCGGAAGTGAAGGACGATAGTATTTAAACTCCAGCTTCGTAATAATTTCAACTGATTGATATATACAACAACTGATATTGCCCTTATAACAAATGCTGAAACCTCGGCTAGTACTGAGTTGCCAATTGATCATTTATTACTGGATAGCCGGAAAATATATTCACCTGCGTCATCGGTTTTTTTTGCATTAAAAGGTTTTCGCAGAAATGGCCACCAGTTTATTCCGGAGTTATTTAATAAAGGCATAAGGGCATTTATTGTAAGTGAAAATATTGCAATAGCAGATTATCCGGGTTGTATTTTCTTATTTGTAAAAGATACACTGGTTGCCTTACAGCAGCTGGCAGCATATCACCGCAAGCAATTTTCTATTCCTGTTATCGGCATAACCGGCAGCAATGGTAAAACAATTGTCAAGGAATGGTTGTATCAGTTGTTGCATGAAGATTATAATATTGTCCGCAGTCCAAAGAGTTACAACTCGCAAATAGGAGTGCCATTGAGTATATGGCAAATGAATGAGCACCACACATTGGGGATTTTTGAAGCCGGTATTTCACAATCCGGGGAAATGACGAAACTTGAAAAAATTATTCAGCCCACAATTGGTGTTTTTACCAATATCGGCGAGGCCCATAGTGAAGGATTTGGTTCTATTCAGCAAAAAGAAGAAGAGAAGCGATTACTTTTTAATAATGCAGTATTGCCCGCCTCATTGGATATTATTGAGATAAAATCAAGTATCGAGAAAACAACTATTTCGGCTAAGAAGAAAAAAATGTTAACACCCGTTTTTTCTATTGAAATTCCTTTTACTGATGCTGCTTCTATCCAAAATGCCATAACCTGTTGGGAGGTGATGCTTCATCTTGGTTATGATAATAATCTCATAGAATTAAGGATGAAGAATCTTATGCCGGTGAATATGCGGTTGGAGTTGAAAAAAGGTATCAATCATTGCTTAATCATCAATGATAGTTATAGTGCTGACCTGAGTTCTTTGATGATAGCTTTGAACTTTCTGGATCAGCAAAGTGCAGGTGGAAAAAAAACGGTGATATTGTCTGATTTTTTGCAGAGCTCTTTACCGGATGAACAACTTTATTCATTAATAATGGAAAACCTGGAAAAGCACCAGGTAGAAAAATTAATTGGAATAGGAGAAAATATATCGTTTCATCTTCAGGCAAATAAATCTCAGCGGGTAAAAAAAACTTTCTTCTCAACGCTTCCGGATTTCCTGAAACAATATCGTTCATCTGATTTTAAAGAGGAAACAATTTTAATAAAAGGAGCAAGGAAATTTGCTTTTGAACAGATCGTTCAGTTGCTGGAGCAAAAAGTACATCAGACTATTTTAGAAATTAATCTGAATGCTATTATTCATAACCTCAAAGAGTTTCAGCAATTGCTAAAGCCATCCACCAAAGTGATGGCTATGGTAAAAGCGTTTGCTTATGGAAGCGGCGGCGCAGAAATTGCAGGAATACTTCAATATCACAATGTTGATTACCTCGGTGTTGCTTATGCAGATGAAGGAGTTGAATTACGGAAAGCGGGAATTACATTGCCAATAATGGTAATGAATCCGGAAGAAAATGCATTTGAAGCGATTGTGGAACATAACCTGGAGCCTGAATTATATTCTTTTGAATTGCTAAATTCTTTTGATGCATTTCTGAAAAAAGAAGGGTTGCAATTATTCCCGGTTCATATAGAAATTGAAACGGGCATGAACAGGTTAGGTTTTACAGTCAGTGAAATTAATTTATTGGCTGAAGCATTAATATCTAGAACTTCATTTAAGGTTCAGTCTGTCTTTACACACCTTACCGCCAGTGAAGAAGTATCCCAGGATGACTTTACCAATAAACAATTTTCACTATTTACTGAAGCAGCAAAACACCTGCAGGAAAAATTGGGATATTTTTTTCTTCACCATATTGCCAATTCGGCTGCGGTAATCCGGCATCCTGCATTACAAATGGATATGGTTCGGTTGGGCATCGGGCTATATGGAGTGGATAGTGCAGCAACAAGTAAATTAAATCTGCAAACAGTAGCAACTTTAAAATCTACCATAGCTCAAATAAAAAAGCTGAAAGCAGGGGATTCTGTCAGTTATAACAGGAAAGGAATTATAAAAAAGGATACAATCATTGCTACCATCCGGATTGGTTATGCCGATGGTTACCCACGCAGATTAGGAAATGGTATTGGCAAAATACTGGTAAATGGGAAAATGGCCCCGATAACAGGTACAATCTGCATGGATATGTTTATGGCCGATGTTACGGATATTCCGGATGTAAAAGAGGGAGATGAAGTTATTATTTTTGGTAATCAGTTACCTGTTCAGGAACTGGCTAAATGGGCTGCTACCATTCCTTATGAAATCATGACAGGAATTTCTCAAAGAGTAAAAAGGGTCTATTTTGCAGAGTAATGAGGGAGGCTGCAAGCCCTTCGCTTCAAGCTATAAGCCAGATAGTTTTTTTTTGGCAGATGTAACCGAAGAGCAAAATATGCTGCAAGGGGTTTGCTGCAAAACTTAATGGATAGCTAAAGTTTAACCATAGCTTGCAGCTATCAGCTTGTGGCTTGTAGCTTTTCACTTACAGCTTCCCAGTTCTTCTTATATTTGTCACTTTATGAAGACACTGAAACTTAAACATGTTGCCCTGATAATTTCGGTCATTATTATTATTGACCAGGCACTTAAAATCTGGATCAAAACTTCACATCCCACTGGTGAAGTGCTAAGGGTTTTTGGTATGGATTGGTTTCGGTTACATTTTATCGAAAATCCGGGGATGGCCTGGGGTTGGAAATTTGGAAACGAGACCGGTAAAATGATTCTTACTTTATTCAGACTTGCCGCTGTAATATTTGGTATGTGGTATCTTGGCCGCATAGTAAAACAGAAATACAGTAAAGGGT
>JBARSW010000283.1:0-6939 GCA_049644925.1 Chitinophagaceae bacterium
AGATTCAGGTGTATAGTTTACCATAAAATCTGCGGCATTTTTTCCCTGGCTTATCCATTCCTGCAGGTGGGCACCTAAAAAGAAATGATGTGGAAACTCCCAAAGCCATTCAGCAAATGCCGGAATAAAAAGCAGCACGATCCATCTATGCCATTGAGCTGTAGTACTCCAGCTGTTTCTGATGATCATAAAAAAAGCTGCAGCAAAAAACAGGGCATTCAAAAAAAGTAATGTATAGCGGTAACGCTCCCTTTCGGGGTGTTGCAGCATAGTGGGAGTAAAATCGGGCTGTGCACCCAAACCAGCTACAGAGGTCATTGAAATTCCTATTACAAAAAGTAAAGCACCTGCAAACAATAAAGGTTTTGCCAATGCTTTATTGGTTACATAATAGGCTGCTATGGCCGATATAAGGCCGCAGGCAATGCTCAGGACAATATACAAACCCAAACCGTTCTCGTCAAAGTAGGGAGAAAACTTTTTCAATATATCACCAGAGCCGATGAACGGAAGAGGCAATAAAAAGATGATAACTATTACATGCAGGATTTTTTTTATCATAACGATTTTTTTAACTGATGTTATTTAGTTCGGTTTAAAAATATTTGATGAAACTAATGCAACAGCAATGGCAGCAAAAACCAATTATGGTAACAGGAAGCTTTTGTGAGTGAGCTGCAGGATTTGGTATATAAAGCACCGCATATACCGTTCCCTCAAAAAAATGTTCATTCACCAATAACATGTGGTAAATGAGGCTGCATTGTTTAATTTTAGTCTCTATGCCATTGCGTATTTCTTTTATTGTAATGCTGATTAGTTGTGCAGGCAAACTGTTTGCACAGGATACTATTGTGTTTAAAGCACAGCCCCAATGGCAGGGAGGTATAAGCATTGCTGATAAATGTTGGTTTTATGAAGAGACTTCTGTGCATCCCTTATCGTTTGATGAATTAAAAAAACAGGCATTTGTACTGTACGACAGCACCCACCGCCAGCAACGATTTTCAAACCGGCCTTTAATTATTCAGTGGTTGCGTTTTAGCATCAGCAATGTTTCAGTTAGTGATACTATTCATTTTTTCTTCAGTCCGGGCCCGCATGTTTATATACGGCTTTACGATTCGTTGGGCCAGTTGGCAAAATCGGGTCTTTACGAAACAGCTATCCGTGGTATTGAAAAAGGCAACCTGCCGCTTACTATAAATCCACAAACAGCCAAAACATTCTGGGTAAGAACTGAAGACCGGAGCAATATGATATTGCCGGGCATGGCTTACCTGAATACGCCTTATACTTTCATGCAGGCCGAAGCAGAAGGAAGGTATTACAGCACTTTACTTTTTCTGCTGTTGGCCATTATTACCGGCTCTTTGTTTTTTATCACCCTGTTTGCAGCATACCAGTATTACCTGTATAAAGACAATGTTTTTCTCTGGTATATGGCCTATACTTCCTGCTCGGTGCTTACCGGTATTTTTTTAATAGATATCCGGTTTACAGCTAATTTCTTTTCGGGGCTTTTTCTTGATACTATATTTTCGGTTTTCATTTACCTGATACCTGTGCTGTATAGTTTGTTCATCGGTAATATGCTCAACCTTCCGAAACAGTTTAAAAAAACATGGTTAGCCGTTAAAATCCTGATTGCCATTACGGTGGTGCAAATGCTGATTCAATTCATCACTTACCGTGCCGGGGCTTTTTTATTTCCCGATCAATTCGGGTATTTCGTAGTACCTGTTCCTATGCTGATATTGAATTTTATTTTGCTGGTGCTTACACTCTTAAGCAAAGAAAAAGTGAAATGGTTTTTGTTTTCCGGGCTTTTAAGTATGTTGCTTTTATGGAGCCTGCCGGTTACAGGCATATTGAACAGGGCTGTTGAGCTTCGCTGGGGCAATGTCTGGAACACCATTATAACTTTTCCGCCATTTTTTATGTTGCTGGGGCTCTGTGTAGAAGCTGTTTGTTTTTCTTTTGCCCTGGCATACCGCAGCAAACTTGTATTGGTTGAAAGAAACAATTTACAACAGCAATACAATGAACAACTGCAGCATGAACTTGCAAAACGCACTGCAGAACTTGAACAAAAAAATAAACTGGTAGAAGAGCAGAAAATAAAACAGGTACAAACTGTTTTTGAACAAAAAATTGCAGAAACAGAAATGACCGCATTAAGGGCACAGATGAATCCGCATTTTATTTTTAATTGCCTCAACTCTATAAAATTATATACGCTTGAAAACAATTCGGAAACCGCTGCTGGTTATCTTACCATGTTTTCGCAACTGATACGGCTGGTATTGGAAAACTCACGTTCAGAAAAAATTACCCTGGAGAAAGAGCTGGAAACACTGCGGTTGTACATTGAACTGGAAGCAATGCGGTTTAAAGACAAGGTAAAGTACAGTATACAGGTGTCGCCGGAAATTGATATGCAATATACAGAGCTGCCGCCGCTACTGATTCAGCCTTACGTTGAAAACGCCATCTGGCATGGGTTGATGCATAAAAAAGAAGGAGGCACCATTGCCATTGATATTACTCAGCCTGCCGAAAATTTTGTGAAGGTTATAATACAGGATAATGGCGTAGGCAGGGAACAGGCTATATTGTATAAAAGCAAATCGGCCACTAAGCAAAAATCCTTCGGGCTTAAAATGACATCAGAAAGAATTGATATGATTAACCAGGTGTATGGTATAAAAGCAACCGTAGAGGTGGAAGACCTGAAGGATGATAAAAACCATGCAACAGGCACAAAAGTGGTTATTAAAATTCCGGTTTAGTTATGCAGAAAGCAATTATTATAGATGATGAAGCAGACAGTGTAAAACTGCTGGCGCTGCAATTAAAAATGTATTGCCCGCAGGTGCAGGTGGTAGCCGGATGTACAGATGCGGTTGATGGATTGGAAAAAATAAAATCACTGCAACCCCATATTGTTTTTTTAGATATTGAAATGCCGGTGATGAACGGTTTTCAGTTGCTGGAAAAACTGGGAGAGATAAATTTCAGCCTGGTGTTTGTAACAGCGTACGATCAGTTTGCTGTAAAAGCATTCCGGTTTAGCGCTTTGGATTATTTGCTGAAACCCATTGATGGAAAAGACCTGCAGGCTGCAGTACAAAAAGCCATGCAGCGCCATTGGCCCGTGCAGCAACAACTAACCATGTTGAAAGACCAGGTGCAGGGTACACAGAAAAATCATCCCGGTAAAATTGCATTGCCTTATCAAAATGGTGTAAGTTTTGTTGAAGTAGAAAACATTGTTTATTGCGAATCTGAAAACAACTATACCCGTTTTTATACAGCCGATGGGCAGCAGCATCTTGTTTCAAAAAACCTGGGCGATATACAGGAAGTATTGGAAGATCGGAATTTTTTAAGGGTACACAGGCAATACCTCGTTAATCTTGATCACATAAAAAAATACATACGTGGCGAAGGCAATTACCTGGTATTATCCAATGATGCAAACATTCCTGTAGCCCGCAGCCAGAAAGAAAAGCTGATTGAGCGGTTTGGATGGTTGTGAAGAATATCCAGGTTGATGCAGCAAACCTCTAAACAAACGTATGCGATCAATTACCTGTTTTAATTATTTTTACCCAGCTCTGCGAAACTTGCAGTTTCTCAGAGCTAATGGCCGTAAATTACTAATTATGGTGCATGATGTTAGTAATGAATTAACAGAAACTAAGCAAAGCTTATTAAAAAAGTAAACCCGCAAAATACTTCTGACATTTGAACCGAAGGATTTGGTATTTAATAAAGCAGATTAACCAATATTCGGGTTATTGATTATATGGAGTAGCAGTGAACCGAACACCTGCACTACGGTTGGCGTCTGTAACGCTGAAGGGGCTGTCCCGATGCTACGTTCGGGATTGTTGACCCCGAACTGTAGTTGAGTAAAGAAGTGGACGATAATAACCCCGGATACAGATCCCTTTATAAAATTAATCCGGGACAGGTCCCGGATTAGTTTTATCCTGCTTCAAAAAAACTATTCTTCCGTTTTCCATTTATCATCAATGGCGCTGCATAAAAAGTGTTAACAGGAATGGGCTCATTTACTAAATCACTAAATATTGTTACTGCTTTTTCCAATTCACCTTTATACTGCTGCCCGATTGGCAGTTCCTGTTCTTTCAGATATACAATACTTCCATCGAATCCAATTATTCTGTCAAGAGAAACAATAAAAGATTTATGTATCCTCCTGAAAAATGCAATTGGCAATAACTGCTCCATTCTCTTCATGGTAATTAAAACCAGGTGTGTTTTTTTCTCAGTTACAATTTTTATATAATTCTTACAGCCTTCCACATACAATATCTCGGTGATATTAATCCTTAGGTATTTGCCATTGATGCGTATGAAAAAATGATTCTGCATGGTTTATCTTATTGATTCAATTATAGCAATCATTTCTATGCTAAACCTTTTCATCTGTTCCATTTATTGCCATCCGGGAATGAATTAATTCAGTGTGTTATTCAATTATCAAACACAGTTTTATCAAGTGGTTTCACTTCTGCATTTTGAACTTTGATAGTAATTAAATTTGCCTGGTTAATTTTAAATGGTATCATTAACCCATTTACATTCCGATAGTCTTCGTAGTTCACAAAAGTTTCAAAATAGCCTCCTCCTTTTCTTGGTTCAAGATTAATTGTAAAGATTTTTAATTTATCAATAAGATAGTTCTTCTTGTTTATATAATATCGTTCTTCCGTATTATTATACTTTAGCTTCAATACATAGCAGCTATCTGTATTTGTCTCGTTTTCTTCTGCAAACTTTATTATCGAGTTATTAACCGTTTTACGCAGAAAAAGTTCCAATCCAAAAAGCTTGTTTATCCATGTTTCTTTTAAATTTACCAAAGATGGATTATTTGTAGTTACCTTTTCGCCGTTCATAACTGCATATTTCTCCGTAAAATATTCCTTTCCCAAAATCATTAACATTTGTTCTGTTTCTTCAAACTGGTTGGTGTTTTTGAATTTATCGGGAAAACTATAATAAATTTCTCCATTAATATTAAAGGACACCACAGACTGGCGGTATTTCATTAAAAGGCCATTGGTTTTGAGGACTTCTGCTCCAAGGGCTTTGAAATGTTTTTCAAGAATTTCTTCTGTGTTTTTGCCAAATAGTTCGTCATCAAAAATACCCTTTATTTCTTTCTTATTTTCTGGCCTTATCATATTATCAGAAATGATATAGCCATTAGCATCAATCAGCATATACCGGGGTATTGACTCAATGCCATAAGCTTTTGGGAATTCATTCTTAAAATCTCCTTTGGCATGCAAAATAACACCATGCAGGTCTTCTTCTTTTACTGATTTTAACCAGGCCGGCTTTGATTTATCAAGGGAAACACTGGCAAACACAATGTTCTTACCCGCATAGGATTTTTCCAGCTCTTTTTGATGAGGTATCTGCGCCTTACAAGGGGCACACCAGGAAGCCCAGAAATCTATAAACAGCATTTTGCCTTTAAAGTCATCCAGTTTGTATTCTTTTCCTGTAGAATCATGTAATAAAAAATTGAATGCTTTTTTTCGTGCTGCAGTTAAATCAGGAACTTTATTTGCTTTTAGCAGTTCAATTTTTTCTTTATAACTGTCTTTTACAGATTGGGAAGAGTTTTCATACAAATACAAAACATACTCTTCATTTTTTAGCCCATTTGTTGGTAATTCAATTCGCAACTTCTCTGAAAAAAGAGAGCTTCTAATAATTGTATCGGAAATGTATTTGCTGATTGCCTCAGCAGCAATAAACTGTGAAACATATTTTTGTTTAATATTATCAATACTTATTCCATATTTCTCCAGTGTTCTGGCCGCATAGGCATTGGTCAGGTCTGTAAGGTATTCTTTGTGAAAGGGAATGTTTAATGCCGTTCTTTTAAGTTTTGCTGTTTTTAATTCTTGTAGTGCTTTTTCGATTTCGTTTAAAGACATCTTATCAATCATTGTATAATTTCTAAATGATTTCATGAAAAGCAATAAATCAGATTTAAAATTGGGAACTGAGGAAACAAGTGCAGCATTACTGGCCAGTTGTTCCTTTAGTTTCGTTTCTGCATAGGTTAGTGGTTCATTATTATTAAACAACAACTGGTGCCAATCCCTGCTTTTTGTATCTATACCTTTTTCCTGGAGGGCACTATAATAAGTATTGAAAATATCCTGCAGTTTATTAATCTTATTATTGCTGATTGTTACAATACTTTCCTGCAAAGAGGGCTTATCAATAGTAATTAGAATTTTTTCATTTGGAACTAAGTAAAAGTATAACGGCTTTTGATTTCCTGATTTTATTTCTACGAATTGTGGTTCCAGGAGTTTAATATCGCCTGAAAATGTATGATCTTCTTTATGCAGGTTAAGACTGTCAAGTTTGCCATCATGTATAAATTGAACCTGCCTCACCCTTTTCGCAATATCTCCAGTAAGTTTTCCAGAAACTGTTATTTTTTGGGAAAATGAAACTGAAGATGCTACACTAAGAAAGCATACCAGCATTGCGTTTGCTACTCTTTTCATAATTATTCTATTATTTTTTTAAATAAGTGTGAATGCAAACCACATGATCAATTAGAAAACTCCCATATGGTTTGCATTCATTCTGACATGTAGGCTATATTAATAGCCCGGATTCTGTGTTAAATTGGGACTATTGTTTAATTCTGATAACGGAATCGGCCATAAGTTATAATGAGCTTTGTAATTTGCTGCTTTATAGGGCACAGCACCTAAGACTGTCTGCAACTGTCCAGTTCGTTTAAGGTCATACCACCGATGACCTTCATAAAACAATTCAGTTACTCTTTCTTTCTCGATCGCTGAAAGCATTTGCGGCTGAGTGGTGGCAGTAGTGTTAGGAAGTCCTGCTCTTATACGAACAAGGTTAATA
>JBARSW010000284.1:0-1752 GCA_049644925.1 Chitinophagaceae bacterium
CCCCGGCTATGGAAGGATTTTTTATTAATTGTTCCTGTTGATAATTATAAGAATTACAGGCACGTTGAGCAGATGCCTGAAAGAAACAATAAAACACTACAAAAGAAATGATTAATCCAGCCTTCATTTTTCCAAATTTGCTTTGTTGGTTACGGCATGGCAATAATAATTATTCAGCCATGAGTCAGTCGCAGGAATTGGAGCTAATAAAGGATAGTTTGGAAATATGAAAAAGGATTTTCAGGGATACGATTTAGAAGTGTAGGATTAAAAATCCAGCGTTGGAAACAAATATAAACCAATAAATGATTCACACAACACAATATATTTTTGAATCGTACTTTTCCTATATGAATAGAACTTATTACACCTTTAACAGGCGCATTGGGGTTCAGCACTTATTTTTGTGTGAAATCAATTTTTAATTCATGAAAGAATTTTTTGTAATTGCTGGTATTTTTTGTTTATCCTCCTGTAATCCAAAAGAGCCCAATACACCGGAACAGCCTAACCCAAATGCTCCCAGTAATGTCAGTTATTCAATAGTCAATACTTATCCGCATGATACATCCTCATATACACAAGGACTATTGTTTTATAATGGAGTGATGATTGAGGGCACTGGAAATTATAAACAGTCTAAACTAAAAAGAGTAGACTATAAAACGGGAAAAGCTTTGCAGGAAGTTTCATTGGAAGACAAATACTTTGGCGAAGGAGTTACTATTTTAAATGATACTGTCTATCAACTTACCTGGAAAGAAAAAAAAGTATTTGTTTACACTAGTAAAGATTTCAGGAAAATCAAGGAATTTGATGTTGATTTCGAAGGATGGGGATTAACCAACGATGGAAGAAACCTGATTGTGAGCACTGGCTCCGGTGACATTAATTTTTATGAACCTTCTACATTTAAACTACTGAAAACACAAACCGTAACCGAATCTGGCAGCCCAAGTTTTAACCTGAATGAACTGGAATATATTGATGGATTTATCTATGCCAACCAGTATGAATATCCTTATATTTTAAAAATAGATCCGGCAACAGGGGTTGTAGCAGCCAAAATCGACCTCACAAAAATGTGGGAAAGAATTAAGGTTATTGATCCGGATGCCGATGTTCCTAATGGAATTGCTTATGATTC
Source organism: Chitinophagaceae bacterium (assembly GCA_049644925.1). GTDB lineage: Bacteria > Bacteroidota > Bacteroidia > Chitinophagales > Chitinophagaceae > JJ008. The sequence goes on from JBARSW010000284.1 coordinate 1,148, forward strand.
GACAACCAAGAAAATCTATATAACAGGTAAACTATGGCCAGAGTTGTATGAAGTTCAATTTAGCCAATAAGAATACCTGAATCCTTTTTAAGAAAGAGTTTTACTATTTCCGAAAATTTACTTTCCGATAATATAAATAACAGAACTGCCTCTTTTCACATCACTTATTACTTTCAGATTAGAACGCAGTCCATTGAAAAAAGCAGCAAACAGGTTTGTTTTTTCGTTCTTGTATTTACTGCTTAACATAGAAATATAGAAACTATCGAACCACATGGGTTTATGCTTAAGCAATTTCAATCCATGTTGCTCCATCAGAATTTTTACGGATTGTGGTGAAAAATGATAGAGATGACGGGGGACATCGTAGGCTGCCCAAAATTCTTTGTAAATGGCAGCGTCTTTTGAAGTGTAATTAGGTACTGCAATAAATATTTTTCCGTTATCCTTCAACAAGTTTTTCAATTGTGAAATATATACCTGCAGATCATGTACATGTTCCAATACATGCCACATAGTAATGGCATCATAACTTTTTGCATTCAATGAAAAAAACTGGTTGATATCGGCAAGTTCAATTCCATTTACTTCTTTTGAAACTTTCC
>JBARSW010000285.1:0-7380 GCA_049644925.1 Chitinophagaceae bacterium
ACTTCCCCCATTTCAAAAGCCGGTTGTTTAATAACCGAAAGGGGTGGGTCCAGCAATTCGGTGATATCATTATTGGAAAAACCGATAAGACCAATATCTCCTGGCACCGACAAACCCTTAGCTCTTAAAATCCGGAAACAACCCGTAGTGAGTTTATCTGCCGAAGCGAATATGGCATCGGGTTTTTGTTTTAACTGAAATAACTCGCCGGTGGCCCTTTCCACTTCTTCATTAATCATACCTCCATGCTGGCAGAACTTAATTAATGATTCATCGGTTTCAATGCCATTATCAGCCAGTGCTGCCTTATAACCTGCCAATCTTTCTTTGGCTATGGACAACCCTTCCGCATTACATAATGTAGCGATTCGTCTATACCCACAATTTACCAGGTGGGCGGTAGCATCATAAGCACCTTTGTAATTATCAACAATTACTTTATGTGTTTCAATCTCATTTACAATTCTGTCAAAAAATACAATTGGCATTCCCTTTTCGTGCAATTCTTTAAAATAGGAAAAATCCTTCGATTCGGTAGAAACAGAAATAATCAGACCATCCACCGACCGGGAAGTAAGAAATTGCAGGTTTAGCAACTCCTTGTCTGCCGATTCCTGGCTTTGTGCAATTATTACGTTATAGCCATTATTATAAGCGATTGATTCAATACCGTTAATTGCCTGGGAAAAAAAACTATTGGCAATTTCGCAAACAATTACTCCAATAGACCGGCTTCTTCTTTCTTTAAGGCTGAGGGCAATTGGGTTAGGGTGATAATGAAGCTTTTCGGCATATTCAAGCACCAGTTTTTTGGTTTCGGGACTAATTTCATAGCTGTCTCTTAATGCCCTTGATACGGTAGAGGTAGAAAGCCCCAGGGCCCTGGCAATATCCTTTATAGTGACAGCTTCAAATTTCATGTTTTAAGGAGACCCTCCCTGCTTTTTAAGAGGTTTATAAAGTTAACGATTTAAAGGGTGTTTGATAGCAGTTTTTAGAGCTTAAAAAAATCTCACTAAAGACTAAAAAAGAACAAATATTGCTGCATCATATTCAATCACAGAAAAAATTTCTCTAAACCATTCAAAATGACATAGTTGTCGGGAACGATTGCGTAAAAAAAATCATCAAAATCATTCAGGGGAAAATAAGTTATGCGTAGTCTTGTATTGGATAACTGGTAATAATGTAGTTAAAGAGCTATTAATTATTACCGGTTAAAAAAAAGAAAAAGAAATTTGCTTATTCTTTTGACAAGATTGCTATGCCAGGTAATTGCTTTATAATTCCGGATCCTTACTAACAGTATAAAATGCCGGCACCATAATCTTCCTCAAAAAACTTCAAGTTTATTTCTTTAAACAGTCAGGTTTGTACCCATAAAAATAAAACAGGATTTATTAAATTTTATTTTATCAGTGTTCTTCAAAAACTGTATTATGATCAGAATTCTTAAAACAATGGGATTATGTTTATTGCTATTAACAGCACTAACACCCTTAAACCAGGCTTTTGCACAGGGAAGAATTATAACAGGAACGGTAACTTCCGCTGAAAACAAACTGCCGGTAGCTGGTGTCACGGTATCCGTCAAGGGGACCAGAACCGCTACAGTAACAGACAACCAGGGTAATTATAGAATTACAGTGGATAGTAAAGCCGTCACATTAGTTTTTACCAGCACTTCTTTTATTGCCCTTGAGGCAGATATTACGGGTAAGTCAGTAGCTGATGTAACCCTACAACAGGATGTAAGGGCAATTGAAGATGTGGTTGTTATCGGTTATCAGACTGTAAGAAGAAAAGATTTGCTGGCATCTGTATCATCAATCGGGGCAAAAGAATTGAAAGATATACCAATTAATTCTGCAGCAGAAGCATTGAACGGAAGACTTGCCGGTGTTACTGCTACCACTTCAGAAGGTTCTCCTGATGCCACTATCAGAATAAGAGTACGTGGCGGAATGTCAATTACCGGGGATAATAATCCTCTTTTTATCATTGATGGAGTACAGGTTGAAAACGGTCTTTCAACCGTTTCCCCACAGGATATACAAAGTATCGACGTATTAAAAGATGCAGCTGCCACAGCCATATATGGCGCCAGGGGTGCTAATGGTGTTATTGTTATAACTACTAAAAGTGGTAAACCCGGAAAACTTATTGTGAGTTACAATGGTTTTGTTGGTGTAAAAGAACTGTCAAAAAAATTAAAAGTTCTGAGCCCTTATGAGTATGTTTATTATCTCTCTGAAAGATCCAGGGGAAGTACCACCGACAGTACAAATTTTGGAAACAATTTTGGTCAGTACTGGGATCAGTTGTATGCTTATAAATACACCCCGGAAATAGATTGGCAGGGAGAAATATTCGGACAAACCGGCGTTACAACTACCCATAATGTAGCTGCTTCCGGCGGAACAAAAAAAATGACTTATAACTTCGGTTATACTTTCAATAATGATAAGGCCATTGTAATTAATTCAAAATACCAGCGGCATCTTATTAATTTGAAAGGGGATTATAAAGTCACTAAAAATTTAAAAATCGGAATTGGTGGACGCTATACACACCAGGATGTATATGGAGCCGGCGTATCAGATGAAAGGGGAACTTCTTATAACAGGTTGCGCAATGCAGTAAAATACAGGCCATTCATTTCCGCAGCACAGGATATAGATGATGCTGACCCACTGGCAGATCCAAATGTTGGTAATGGATTGAACCTTTATAATCCGATAGCGTTGGCCGATGCTGAATTCAGAAGAAAAACAACAGATGCTATCAACCTCACTGCTTTTGCAAACTATACAATAACCAGGAACCTGAGCTTTAAGTCAACTTTCGGCTACGATCATAACGAATTTACTGACCGTCAGTTTTTTGATACCCTTACTCCTTATTCCATCATACAGGGTGCTAGAAAACCTATTGCAGGACTTGATACAGTTTTCAGAAATACAATAACCAATTCAAATGTTCTTACCTATTCTGTAAAAGATTTTAAGAAGAAACATGATTTTGATTTCATGGTAGGAGAAGAAACATATGAACTAAAGACAGAAAGTCGCTCCAGCCTTTTCCGGAATTATCCAAGTTTCACTTCCTCTTCAACTGCATTTAAAGAAACAAGTCTTGGTACTCCTTTTACAGGTTATCCTAAATTGGGAAAAACCAGGTACACAAATATTTCATTCTTCAGCAGGTTGAATTATTCTTTTCTTGATAAATATCTTTTCTCCTTTAATGTCCGTGCTGATGGTGCCTCAAAATTTGCACCCGGCAAACAGTGGGGTTATTTCCCTGCAGGATCTTTTGCCTGGAGGGTGAAAAAAGAAAATTTCCTTCAGAATGTTGATTTTATCAATGACCTTAAGTTCCGTGCCGGATTTGGTACTGTTGGTAATAACCGTATTAATGATTATTTATTCCTTACCACTTTCAAAAATGACGGTAACTATTATTATGGCATCAATAACCAGGCGATTAATGCTTATTACTCTGCAGGTTTAGTAAATACAAATCTTAAATGGGAATCAACATTAAATAAAAACCTGGGAGTTGATATCAGTTTGTTTAAAGGCAGATTTGATCTTAGTGTTGATGTATATGACAACTCATCCAAGGACTTATTACTGAGTGTACCCATTCCTTCTACTTTTGGCTATTCTACTCAATTACAAAATATCGGAAAAACCAGCAATAAAGGAATTGAACTTCAGTTAAACGCAGTAATTATCAGAAAGGAGAACAATTTTAACTGGACGGCCAATTTCAATATTTCTCAGAATAAAAACAGGATAGAGCAATTGGGTGTTAATCAGCAATATTTCTTCCCGGCTGCCAGTTGGGGAGTGTCCGGCCAGCCAACAGATTATATAGAAAGAATTGGCGACCCTGTTGGATCAATGTGGGGACTTGTTACTGATGGCTTTTATAACTTAAATGATTTTAATTATAATGCAGCAACCAGTATATACACTTTAAAAACAGGAGTTGTTACCAATGTTGGTATTATCGGTACCGTACAACCTGGTTCAATTAAATTTAAAGACCTTAACGGGGATGGTGTAATAGACCTGAATAATGACAGGAAAATCATAGGGAATCCAACACCTAAATTCACCGGGGGATTGAGTCAGCAGGTAACCTACAAGCAATGGGACCTCAGTATGTTTGTCAATTTCTCTTACGGAAATGACATTTATAATGCAAACAAAATTGAGTTCACCAATGGCTATACGTCTAATGCAAATTTGCTCGATATCATGCAGCGCCGCTGGAGGGTAGTAACCAGTTCAGGACAAACAGCTCAGTGGGTAAATTCTTCGAGCCAGGTAGTGGGATTGCCTCCGGAACAACTTGCCGAATTAAATGCAAATGCCAATATCTGGCAACCGTTGAGAAGTTCGGGTGCTTTCTATCCTCACTCCTGGGCAATTGAAGATGGATCCTTTATAAGAATAAATAACGTAACAATTGGTTATACCTTACCTGTAAAAAGTTTAACAGCCATGAAGATGAGCAAGCTGAGATTATATTTTACAGCAAATAACCTGGCTGTTTTCACCAACTACACAGGGTATGATCCGGAAGTGAATGTAAGAAGCAGCCCATTAACACCCGGCCTTGATTATTCCGCATACCCCAAAAGCAGAAGCTTCATTTTTGGTATAAACGCAACATTCTAATTAATATAAAACTTACGATATGACAATCAAATATTTTAATAAGTTAGCAATCATACCTGCAGTAGGCATGCTATTGTTGTTAGCCGGTTGTAAGAAATACCTGGATCAAAAACCCATTACTGAGTTTTCTGCGGAGGTTGTGTTTAAGGATGTTCCCAGTACTTACAAAGCGATTGCCGGAGTTTACAGCCGCATGGTTGGTGATGCAGCCTATGGAATAAGGATAAGTCTTTATTACCCGCTTGATAATGATGAAATGCAAGGTCCAACCGGTGCAGGAGATAATGACAGAAGAGATATAGCCCGTTATGCAGCAACCTCTGGTAATGCTCAAATTACCAATCCATTTAACCAGCTATTCCAGGGTATTGAATATGCCAATATCTGTATTGCCAACATTCCAAATATGGAAATGTACAGTAATGGATCTGAACAGGAAAAGAAACAACTGAAAAGAATGTATGGGGAAGCTTTGACTTTGAGAGCACAGTTTTATTTAGAAGCTATCAGAAACTGGGGAGACCTTCCTGCGCATTTTGTTCCGGCAGAAGTATTATCATTAACAAATCCATTCCCAACCAGAGTTGGAAGAGATACCCTCTATAACCAATTGCTGGAAGACCTGAGAATTGCAACAGACCTTGTTCCCTGGCGAAATGAAGTGACTGCTATGGGTGATGTTTTGGATGAAAGGATTACCAAAGGAACCGTAAAAGGCTTAAGGGCAAGGATAGCTTTATACAGAGGTGGTTATGCATTGCGCAGCAACGCTACCATGCAAAGACCAACGGATTACCTTACCTATTACCAAATAGCAAAAACAGAATGTAATGATATCATCAATTCAGGACAACATACGTTGAATCCAGGGTTTAAGGCTCTTTGGAAAGACCAGGTAAATGCACATGCTGTAACTGATCCCAATGGAGAATTAATGTTTCAGGCAAGTGCAATAGGCCTAAGTGCTGCAGAAGATACCAAACTTGCTTATTATAACGGGCCACGGGTAAACAATCTGGGAAACAGCAGCGTAAACCCATTGCCTTCTTATTTCTATCTATTCGATTCAACAGACCAACGGAGAGATGTAACGTTTGCTATTTATAACGTAGCAGCAAATGGTTCTACAAAAATTGGCCAGGCCATAACGGCAATGAATGATGGTAAATACAGGAGAGACTGGATTACAAACCCTGTTATTGCACCGACAAATGCGGTTCAGTATTTTAGTTTAAAATGGCAGATACTTCGTTATGCAGATGTTTTATTAATGTTGGCAGAAGCTGAAAATGAAATTAACGGACCAACTACTGCTGCATATAATGCCATTAACCAGGTTCGCAGAAGAGGATATGGAAAACCGATTTCAACTCCTGATGTTACAGTTGATATTCCCACAGGCTTAACAAAGGCTGATTTCTTTAAAGCCCTTGTAAGAGAAAGAGCCCTGGAATTAGGTGGTGAAGGGGTTAGAAAATATGACCTGATTCGCTGGAATTTACTGGCTACTGCATTGGCTGAATCAAAAGCAAACATGACCAGGATGTCAACCCTTACACCAATGGTGGATCCAACTTATATGGCGGGATATCCTTCTTATTGCCTGACTGCTACTTTGCCAATAGCCATGTATTATTACACAACTACAACTTCGGATAATAACAATTTAGGAGGAATATGGTACAACTCATTATATAAAACTGCGCCAACAGCAACTCCATCCGGAACTACAAAAGTTGCCTGGCTTACCACTGCTATTACAGCCACTGGTACTAACTCTCCGGTGGGCAGGTATGCCACAGGTTTTGTTACTGGAAAGGGAGAATTAATGCCGATACCTCAACCAGCCAGAGATGCCAATTTTAACCTGAGTCAGAATCCGGGTTATTAAAAGTAGTTTTTTCTCATTGTGTTTTTTTATAGTAAGGCTGCTTTAGTGCAGCCTTATTTTCTTCTGTTCGTCTTGTCTAAAAATAAAATAAATGAAAAAAGTTCTGATATTAATTAATGGCTTATGGCTTCTTTCATTGGTGTCTTGTGCACAACAAAACCGGTTGGCTACTTCCTCTGAGGCTGAAACAATAATTTCATTTCCGGGAGCAGAAGGTTTTGGAAAATATACAACTGGTGGCCGTGGAGGTAAAGTATTTATTGTAAGTAATCTGAATGATGATGGTATTGGTAGTTTCCGGAAAGCAGCAGAAGCAAAAGGGAAACGTATAATAGTGTTTGCAGTTTCAGGAACTATTCACCTGGAAACAAAACTTTCAATTAAAGGCAATGTAACCATTGCAGGTCAGTCTGCACCAGGAGATGGAATTTGTCTGGCTGATAATTCAATAGGACTAGGCGGTGATAATATTGTAATCCGTTATTTAAGATTCCGCATGGGAGATAAGTACCAGAAAGGTGGTATGGTAGATGGAAATGGTGGTGATGATGCATTCGGAGGAATGAAACGAAAAAATATCATCATTGATCATTGCAGCATGAGTTGGAGTACTGATGAGGTTTTTTCTGTTTATGCAGGTGATAGTACAACCCTGCAATGGAATATTATTTCTGAACCGCTAAACTATTCCTATCATTTTGAAACAGGAGATAAAGATTATGAACGCCATGGATATGGTGGCATCTGGGGCGGATTGCATTTAACAGCACATCATAATTTATTTGCACATTGTAATAA
>JBARSW010000286.1:0-30760 GCA_049644925.1 Chitinophagaceae bacterium
GGCTATGCATTTGAACAAAAACTAAATAGTAACACCCGGGGTTATTTGAATAAGCAACTCAAAGATTATGTGAATGACGAAAAGCTGGCAAATATTCCATTGATGTTTTTTAATTCAGTAATATCAAGGGACAGTCGTAAGATGATCATCTCTTCGCAGCCGGTACGGTTTATGATGCAGTCTCCGGTAGATACAACAAACATTCCCTCTGCTGATCCTGACGCCATTGATTTTGTTTCCTTTTTTTCAAAACAGGATCCTTATAATATCAGGTTGTTGAGTGCCTTGAGAATGAATGCTACTTTTCCGGTTGTATTACCCAATGTATGGTTGCCGTCTGATCCGGTAATTGATGTAATGGATGCAGGCTTAAGAGATAATTTTGGACAAGAAACTACGTTACGGTTTTTATCTTCTTTTGATGATTGGATAAAACAAAACACCAGTGGTGTATTTATCATTCAGATAAGAGACCGCACTGCCGGAGGCTGGGAAGTACCTTATCTTTCTGAAAATATAGGCGACCATGTTACAAAACCATTTTTATTACTGCAGCACAATTGGTTTAAGATGATGGAATACTCCCAGACTGATATGTTGAGTTATTATGTAACAAGGAACGGTAACCCGGTTTATAAAATTGCTTTCCAATATTCAACCGCTATTAAAGAAGATAAAGCTGCGTTGAACTTTCACCTGACAAAAAGAGAAGCGAGGGACATTCTGAACTCATTAACTTCCGATAAGAACCAGGAAAGCTTTCGACAAACAGTAAAACTCTTTAATCAAAGCAACAGTTCAGATTCAATCAGGGTTGAATAAGCCGGAAACAGTGTTTCTTTATTTTAATTTTTAATTGATCAGGCGTTTCAGCCGGGTCGCCGTCTATATGTAATGGAGCCTGGGAAGAGTTAGTGATATGTAGATTGTCTGTTTGAAAATAAATCACTCCCTTTTTATTATCAATTACTGAGTCAGTTTGAAGCCTGATGCTGTTACTTATCTGCCGAAGGATTTGGAGTACCACACTTACTTTATTTTGTCGGGTTACAATCACAATATCTAGAAGGCCATCACTCATGCTCGCCTTTGGTGCTATAGTAAAATTATTACCAAACTGGTTGCTGTTAGCGATGCTGATAAAGTAAGCATCAGTACTAAAAGCAGTATTATTTAGTTTTAAATCGAAATGATAAGTTTTAGCGGAGAAAAAATTCTTTACCACTTGTTTTACATAGGTAGCTAAGCCCCTTTTATGTTGATGGGCAAAATCATGTGCCACTTTCGCATCAAAACCAAGTCCGGTTAGCATACAGGCAAAATGATTGTTAATAGTATATCCGTCAACCGGCAAAGCTGTTCCTTTTAATATTACCTCTAATGCTTTGGCAGGTTGTTTGGGAATTTTGACAGTAAAGGCAAGACCATTGCCGGAACCACAGGGAATTATTCCGAAGTTAATATCAAAATGCATTAAACTGTTTACCACTTGGCTCACCGTACCATCTCCTCCGGCAATTACAATGTCTGTTACTTTTTTTTCTTTAATAACAGAATAAAGAAATGAATAATCGCCACTGGCAACTGATGGAAAAACCAGGAAAGGAATATTTTCTTCCGTTGATTTTTTTTCAATTAACTGCTGCAGCCCTGTTTTGGATTTTGTACCTGAAGCAGGATTGATAATATAGATAATAAAACGGGGCATAGGCTATTTCAGCCGCAATGTACACAAATGCACAATATGGGAGGATGCCATCATCATAGGATTTTTGGGATCTGTTGTAGAATATATCCTGATTTCCTTTTTATTTTTAAACAGCTTATATAAAGCAGCCGATGGAATCTTAAAAAATGAAACACTATCTTTTCTTAATAACTCATTTTCCTGTTCATCCCGGAATTGAAAAGAACGGAGCCACTTTTCAGGAAAGGCTTCTTTAACTGCGATTTCAAGGAAACCGGTTTTCTTCCATTCTGTGAGTTTTATTTTTTTGATATTTTTTAATGTATCTTCTTTATCAGTTGATAAAATTTGTTTGCCATTCAGTTTTATTTTCCAGCTATCGGATTGTGCGGAAGAAAAAAATCCGGCTATCAGAAAACTTATGATTAAAAGGATTTTTCTCATTTCAAAAATTAATTGCTAATAGCAATATCTTTTTCAATGGTTTATTTTATTTCACTAAAACTGTACATACCTGTACCCTGGCTATTCTTACCCGTGCAGCAAGTTCAGGGTCTTTGGGAATGGCAGCATAGTACAGAACAATTTTGTTTCTGTTGGTGAACAGTTCTTTCAATTCCTTGCCGGATATAGTCATTGTTTTTCCGGCATATTCCCAGGATTTCAACCCTGTTAATTCCACGCCAACGGCATCTGCCATCAGTGTAATATTATAAGCAGTATCAGGATTGTTAAACTTGACAGTTAATGAGGCAGTTCCACTTAAGGTTGATTTTTTAATAGCTACAATATTTTTATCATTGCTGGCAGTTACGTTTTTCAGCACTGTTTTCTTTTGGTAACATACTGTCCAGCTTTTCTGTGCAGTGGCCATAAAAGAAAAGGCGATTAGGAGAATTGTAGAAATAGTTTTCTTCATGCAGCAAAGATGAATAATGGGTTTAACAAGTTGCATTTACTTACCATCGCATCAGTGCACTGGCCCAGGTAAACCCACTGCCAAATGCAGCCAGGCAAATTAAATCGCCATCTTTTACCAGTCCCTTTTCCCAGGCTTCGCATAAAGCGATAGGAATAGAAGCGGCAGTTGTATTTCCGTAGTACTGGATATTATTATATACCTGGTCATCACGAAGTTTTAATTTCAGTTGTACAAATTGAGAAATACGAAGATTGGCCTGGTGTGGAATAAGCAGGTTAAGATCGGAAAGCTGAAGATTATTTGCCGTAAGAGCTTCTACAATTACTTCAGGAAACTTTACGATGGCTTTTTTAAAAACCGCCGGCCCGTCCATTGTGGGGAATACCTGGTTATTGTCAATCATTTTATGACTGAAAAACATTTGTGCAATTTCTGCATCGTCAAAATCGGCAAATTTTTCAGGCTTCCAGTGGTTGGCATGGCATCCCGGATTATACTGAGCCAAAATTTCGGCAGATTCTCCATCACTGTGTAAATGTGTTGATAGAATGCCCTGGTTTGCTCCTGAACCTGATGCAGTATCTGCAGGTTGTAACACCACGGCACCTGCGCCATCGCCAAAAATCACAGTAACATTTCTACCCCTGGTGGTAAAGTCGAGACCATACGAATGCTTTTCAGCTCCTACTAACAAAATATTTTTATACATACCGGTTTTAATAAACTGGTCGGCAATACTAAGCCCATATAAAAAACCCGAACATTGATTCCTTACATCCAAAGCTCCAATTTCCTTCATCTTTAATGCCCTTTGTAACAAAACACCACAACCCGGAAAATAGTAATCAGGACTAAGGGTGGCGAAAATGATAAAATCAATATCCTGTGGTGTAATACCAGCTCTTTCAATCGCAACTTTTGCAGCTTCTACTGCCATTGTGGTAGTAGTTTCATCGGTGCGATGGGCATAATGCCTTTCTTTGATGCCGGTACGTTCCTGTATCCACTCATCACTGGTCTCCATGTATTTCAGCAAATCATTATTGGTTACTACATTGGCGGGCACATACTTGCCGATTCCGGCAATTTTAGATTTAAACATTGCAAGCAATTTAGGGGAGGAAGATAGTAAATGTGAAGGAAATGCAACTGTTTCAGTTGAAATGGTTGCGAATTTAAAAAGATTCAAATTATTGCAAGTCCAGCAAATACTGTACTAGGTTTATTTCGGTAGGCAGTGCCATTTTTTTTCGAAGCCGGTAGCGGCTTATTTCAACGCCTCGTACTGAAATACTCATCAGGGGTGCAATTTCTTTACTACTTAAATTCATTCGTAAATAGGAGCAAAGTTGTAACTCATGGGGCTTTAAAGAAGGGAATTTGGATTTCAAAATGGTTAAAAAATCACCATACACATTATCGAAATGATGTGAAAAATGTTCCCATTCTTCATTCAGCTTTTCTTCTTCAGATAGTAATTTCAGCAGTTTTTTAAGTTCGGGGTTATCATCGCCAACCTTTGCAGTTTTTTGCAATTGCTGCAACTCTGTTTTTAGTTTTAGAATGAAATCCTTTTTTTGCACAAGATTCATGGTGGCACTGGCCAGCTCTGCATTTTTATGTTTAATCTCATTTTCCAGTTTTTCATTTTGCAACCGGATCAATTCTTTTTCTGTTTGTTCTAACGCCAACTGATGCTGATAAGCCATTTGCTTTTGTTCCTCTTCAAATTTCTTTTGTTCAGCCTGTATTCGGCTTTCCTGTTTTTGCTGGTGTTTTTTTGCCTGATATAGAAAAAGAGAATATAGTAGAGCAGAAGCAGATAGTATGTACAAAACATAAGCCCAGATGGTTTGGTACCAGGGCGGCTTTATAACAAAATTGTATTCATAAACAGATGATTCATGTGATGGGCTGTTTCTTGCTTTTACCATAAAGGTATAAGCACCGGCGGGAAGGTTGGTGTACTCTTTTTCAGCATTACTGCCCCATTTGCTCCAGCCTTTATCAAACCCCTTTAAATAATAACTGAATTCAAGGCTGTAATGCTGGCCAAAAACAGACGCAGCGTAATCAAAGTGCAGTGAATTTAACTTATATGGAATGGTTATTGGCTTTATGCCTTCACTACTGTCAAAAACGTAACCGCCAAACAATGTACTGTCGTTTCTGCTGATGGTTTTTACACGGGTGATGAAAGCGATAAAAGGCCTTATGCTTTCACGATATTTTTCATAATCAATATTATAAAAACCGCTTTCACCACCAACTATTATATTTTTTGTGTTGTAAGGAAAAATGTTTTCGAAGCCGCTGAGTATCTTATTTTTTAATTCTGGTATGTAATGTATCACCGGTTTTGCGCCGCTGTAATTTGCCACTCCCACCATTTTATCCTGAACAAACCAGATGTTTCCCTTTTCATCCTCTTTTAAATAACGAATGGGCAGTTCGCCAAAAACAGGCAGATATTCTTTGGCCGGCATAATCTTATTATCTACAGTACTGTACTCATATATACCCTTTGTAGTAGCAAATAAAATTTTGTTTCTTACTTTGAATACATGGTTGTCCAGATCTGCAGGTAATCCTTCTTTTTGCGAAAACAACTTAACCGACCTGTCTGATATTTTGATTTTGTATATCCCGCGGTAAGGATGTGATACCCAGATATTGTTATTATCTGTCTCTATATAACGGCTTGATTCTGTAAAACCTTCTATTGCTCCCTTATCAATAAATTTTTCTTTATCCGATTCAAACAAATGAACTCCGAGGTAGTTACCTGCGGCGATTTGTACCGGCGATGTTCCCGGAATGACTTTATAAGCCCAATAGCCGGTAGCCTGTGAAACGGGTTTTGGGACGTAGTTATCTATTTTCCAAAAACCATCATCTCTTCCTGCTACAACCTGGTTATCAATAGTAGAAACATTCCAGGTCAATCCTCCAAGTATCGTATTTGGTTCTTTGTCTATACTGCTTAAGTCTTTTGAGGATGTAATAGGCAGCCATTGGAGCCCTGTAGAAAGGGCAAAGTAAATATTGTTGTTCAGCGTTTTAGCTGCATAACCTACCCCATTGTTAAATGCAGGTGGGTTTATATGTTTGATAGCATTGTTGTAATCAAAATAAGCAATACCATTATCCAGGCCTGTCCATGTATTGCCACTATTATCAGTGTAAAGGCAGCGAACTGTATTATTGGGCAATCCATTTTTGGCAGATTTGTTTTGTACTACATATCCTTGCCGGGTAATCTGATAAACACCATTGAAATAGGTACCCGCTAAAAAACTATTATCATCACTGATTGACAGCGTAGTAAAATGCTGAAAAGGATTGATGCCTTTTGATTGAATATTGAATGGAATTAATTGGTTGCCGGTGAGATAATACAAGCCGTTTTTCTCCGTACTTAAAAGGCTGGTATCTTTTTGGCAAGATACCATATCGGTTATAAAAAAGCCGGCCGGGAGCGATTCCCTGGAAATCAAAGTTTTCCATTGGCCGTTTTGGCAAATAAGCAAACCGGCTTCTTCATCATGTGCCACTACAAGGCCCTGGTGCTTATGCATTGATAGCCAGGCCGACTGACTGCGGTATGTATTAATCTTGTTCCCGGAAAGCCTGAAGATCGTTGTATTGGTCCTGAAAAAAACTTCATTGCCGGCTACTTTAAGTTGCCACACATCCGGGAAATTTCTTTCATTAACGGGTAACAGGTTTTTTAAAGAAGTAAACTGAAGGCGCCCCACCTTATCTGGGGCAAAATAGCCAAACTCATCTTGTGCCCCTACGTACAGCTTTCCATCCCCACCAAAGCCTAAAGACCTCAAGATTGTTTTATTGGGTACCGGATAAACCTTCCAATTTATACCATCAAACACAAGCAGCCCCTCATTATTTGCAATGTATAAACGGCTGCTGTTGTCCTGCGCCATCGCCCAGTTTTGGGCACCTGCTCCATACTGGATTCGGGTAAAACTAAGCACTTCACTTTCGCCAATTTGAGGCTGTGATAAGGCTGTATTTTTACCAAAACATACTATTAAAATATATAGGGCTAATTTTTTGAGATTAGCAGGATGCAAACTGATATGTAATGCCTGATGTAGTATAGATGTATTGATTTTAAGCTAAATATAACCATTTTTGATTTTGTAGTAGTACAGATGAAGTTGTTTTTTTGGATTACTGTAACAGCTAATAATATCTTTAGTTTGTTTTTCTTGCCACAACTGGCGGTTTTATCAAGGATTGCTTTTTAGTCAACTTTTAGGCTTTACGATTGTCGAACAATCGCAGCCTATTATTTCATTAATTAATGTCATTTAAAATTTGCTGTATGAGAAAGTTAATTGTCCTGTTTTTCAGCTTATTTCTTCTTTCCATCTCTTCTTCCTTTGCACAGACGGGGAAAATTTCAGTAAAAAAGTCAGGTACTGGCTTTATGCTTGAGGCAAATGGAAAAGATTTCTTCATCAATGGTATGAACTGGGATTACTTTCCTGTGGGTACCAATTTCAATTACAGTTTATGGAATCAGCCTGATGATTTAATCAGTGCTGCCCTGGACAATGAAATGTCAATGTTGAAAAACATGGGTGTAAACACTATCCGCCAGTATACTGGTGTGCCGGCTAAGTGGATAAAATACATCTATGAGAATTATGGTATTTATACCATGCTTAACCACTCCTTTGGCCGTTATGGTCTTACCCTAAAAGGCAATTGGGCGCCAAACACAGATTACTCCAATCCGTTGGTTAAGGAATTACTGATGAAAGAGGTAAAACAAATGGTAAACCAGTACAAGGGAACACCAGGTTTATTAATGTTTCTTTTAGGTAATGAAAATAATTATGGTCTCTTTTGGCGTGGAGCAGAAACCGAAAACATTCCAATGGCCGACAGAAAATCTACAAAAGATGCCTATTATTTATACAAACTTTTTAATGATGCTGTAAAAGAAATGAAAGCTATTGACCCCTCTCATCCAATGGCTATATGTAATGGCGATCTGCTTTTCCTTGATATTATTGCTAAGGAATGTACAGATATTGATATACTCGGTATCAATACTTATCGTGGCCTCACTTTTACTGATTTATATGACCGTGCAAAAAAAGAAATTGACAAACCGGTATTACTTACAGAGTTTGGTTCTGATGCATATAATACACAAGCCAACCAGGAAGATCAGGAGTACCAGGCTAAAATTTTAGTGAGCAACTGGAAAGAAATTTATGCCAATGCAGCCGGTATGGGTAAAAATGGTAACAGCCTTGGCGGCTTTACCTTCCAATTCAGTGATGGATGGTGGAAAACAGGACAAACTACCAACCTGGATGAACATGATGTAACTGCTTCCTGGGCAAATGGCGGATACCAGAACGACTATATAGCCGGTGAAAATAACATGAACGAAGAATGGTTTGGCATTTGTGCCAAGGGGCCCACCAATGAAAGAGGCACTTATCAGTTATATCCCCGTGCTGCATATTATGCTCTAAAGGATGTGCACCGTTTCAACCCATATTCCGGAAATACAATGGCACAGCTAAACCAGTTAGATAATATGCCACTGGCAGATGCTGTATCGAGAGCAAGAGGTGATAAAGCTGCTATGCAAAGTGAAGAAAAGGGAAAAGTATACCTCAGCGATTTGCAGGCCAACTTCAGCACATATAATACAGGCGGAAGTTTGATAGCAACGCCTAAAGAAGATGATCCCTTAACAACAGGTTACCCAACCCGTTTAGGTTTTGACCATATGCAATCATTTAATATTGGTGTAACGGCAAAGCCAGCTCCTAATATGATGGCCAATGTACAGTTTAATGTATTGGGTAATGTGGCCGATAATCCAATTGACGAAGTGTTTTATGAAAACAGGGGAAGAAGAATTACGGTAAATACACCTAATGGCCCACAACAAATAAATTCCAACAACCGGATTCAATTATACCGGGCAAGCTATAATTGGGATGCCAAATATTTTAAACTTACTGGCTTTTATCGTACCGGCCATTACCATTGGGGAAATGAAGGCGACTTTTTTGGTCTGTATCCTGAAGCCAACTATGGTCCCAATATAGATTTGTATAATGGTGAAGCACCCTTTGGATTTGAAATAGAAGGAAAGAAAGCCATCAAAGGATTGAAGCTGGCTTTTGGCCCAGAATTGTGGTGGGGTGCTAACCCTGCTATTTTGGCTAAGTATAACCGTAAGATTGCTAAGTTTGATGTAACTGCTATGTTTCATGAAGATTTAACACAGCGTAGCGGTCTGCAAAGCTCCTTTGCTGTGCCAACACCAAAAACAAGAAAAGCGGCATTAAGTGTTTCCAGAAAATTTGAAAAATTTGGTTTTGATATCGGCGGCTTATGGGCTGGTCAGCCCCTCAACGGAAGAATTTTTCAATTGATGAGGGAGGGGAAAGCATTCCAGGATGTAATAAAGACAGAAGACAATTTTGGCGGTAAGATAAAACTAACTTATGCCAGCGGACGAGTGCTATGGTATGGTCTTGCTTCTTATATGGGTCTGGTAGCCAATGGCGGTGTGGACCAAACTAAGACATATACCGGCTGGCGTTTGAAAGACATAGGCAGCGGCAATATGTACAATGTGCTGAGTGGTTTTGCCGTAAACGTTGGCAAACTGCAAATTGCCCCCAACTTTTTATACCAAAAGCCAATTGAAGGTCCGATACCAGCAGATGTTTTTGCACCTGGCAGACCAAGAAATATTTTAGATGATCCTTTCTCTGTTCGTAGCAACAGGGAAACAATTGGTGGAGAATTGTTACTGACTTATGACCCCACACCCGGAACCTGGATGTATGAGTGGGATAATGACAGAGCAGAAGATGCAAAATTTGCAATCAGTGCAGATTTCGTATATCGTCATTTGCCAACAATACAAGACGCCGCTATTGGTATATTAGGAAATGGCAGAACCACTTTCGTATTCCCCGGTTCAGCGCCTGCGCAGGATTTATGGGAAGCCAATACACGGATAGTTTCCAAAATAAATCCAAACCTTGGATTAATTGCCAACCTATATGTAGGTAATGGTCAGGCAAATGGTACTGATAAAAGAACAATTGACCGTTATGGATTTGATTTGAGAAGTATTTATAAGAAAACAAAATTGATTGCTATTGGTAAATTCAACGATTGGGGTCCTTTTGACTATCATCGTGACTTTAACCTAACGTTCCCGTTGCAGTTAATTGCAGACATCTCAACAGAAATTGGCAGGCCGGATTGGTTTATGCTGCCCGGCACTAAAATAGGTATCAGGGGAACTTACAGAACATTAGATAAATATTCACCCCGATATTCACCCATAAAAACCATTGATGCGGCCGGAAACTGGGTACCTGATCCGAATGCAATCGGTTTCCCTGATGGTAATGAGTGGGAAATAAGGACTTATATTCAAATCAACATAGGTAAATAATAAATGCTTGCTAATAATTCTAAAGAAATTAATATGAAAAAAAATCAATCACTCAACAAAGTATTATTTAGCCTTTTAGGATTGATGATACTAATAGGCATGGGCTGTAAAAAGCGGGATGTTGCAGATTTGCAAAACCCTTCCTTTCCTAATACTGCTGAAGTATTTATTGATGATTTCACCGGCGATTTGGCTTATGCAGCCTTTGGTGGATCAGATGTAAAAGCTTTTCAGGTAGATAACCAGGTAAGTTATGGTGGAACAAAGGCGTCAATGCGTTATGATGTTCCCGATGCTAACAGCCCCAATGGTTCTTATGCCGGAGGTGTATATTTAAGTAAAACAGGAAGAAATTTAACCGGCTATAACGCCTTGACATTTTATATAAAGGCAACGCAACCAGCCACCATTGGTGTATTAGGTTTTGGAAACGACTTTGGAGAAAATAAATACCTGGTTACAAAGAATGGATTACTGGTAAACACTTCCTGGAAAAAAGTAATCATCCCTATACCAGATGCAGCAAAACTTACAGCTGAAAAAGGAATGTTTTATTATTCAACAGCGCCAGAAAATGGAAGAGGGTATTCGTTTTGGATTGATGAAGTAAGGTTTGAAAAACTAACTGATTTGGCAAACCTTACGGGATATATTCTTAATGGAGTGGATAAAGAAGTTACTAAATCCGAAAATGGTGACACTTATACTATTGACAGTGTGAACGTAAGCGTTAACCTGCCAACAGGTGTAAATGAAACATTTTCTGTTTCCCCTTACTATTTTACATTTAATTCATCAGCTACTTCAGTTGCTACCGTTTCAGAAACCGGTATCATTAAAGTTGTAAGCGGTGGCACTACCACCATTACAGCCAAACTTGGAAGCCAGGCGGCTAAAGGTTCTTATAAAATTACATCCATTGGACCTGCCATCGTGCCCACTACGGCGGCGCCTGTGCCTACAAGAAATGCGGCAGATGTAATTTCATTATACAGCAATGCCTATACTAATGTACCTGTTGATACATGGAATACCCGCTGGCAATATTCAACTACAGATAACTATTTCATAAAAATTGCCAATGACGATGTGATACGTTACCGGAATCTGAATTTCGTAGGTATTGAGTTTTTAAATCCGACTATCAATATTAATTCAATGAGGTTTTTTCATTTAGACCTATGGACACCAGATGCAACGGTAGCACCAAACAATTTTAAAATTCTCCTTATAGATTTTGGAGCAAACGGAGTTTTTGGAGGCGGTGATGACAAACAACATGAAATTACAGTTACCAGCCCAACCCTGGTTTCAAACAACTGGGTTAGCCTGGATATTCCTTTATCAGCATTTACCGGTCTTACAACAAGGGGTAATTTAGCTCAAATGGTACTTTCTGGTACTGTGCCTAATGTATTTGTGGATAATATTTATTTCTACCGCAACCCGATTACACCGCCGGTTGCAGCACCTGTGCCTACCCGTGCTACAGCCAATGTGCTTTCAGTTTTCAGTGATACATATACAAATATTGCCGGAACAAATTTTAACCCCAATTGGGGGCAATCAACCGTTGTAACGCAAACACCTATTGCCGGAAATAATACTTTGTATTACTCCAACTTTAATTACCAGGGTGTGCAATTAGGTAGCAATCAAAATGTTTCTACTTATGGAAATTTGCACCTTGATTATTATTCTACCAATGCTACCCAGTTAAAAGTGTACCTTATTAGCCCGGGCGGTGTAGAAACTCCTTATACACTTACCGTTCCCACTACGGGATGGAATAGTGCAGATATTCCACTTTCTTCTTTTGCACCGGTTGCATTAAATAATGTAATTCAAATGAAATTTGACGGAGGCGGCGCCAGCGATATTTATTTAGACAATATTTATTTCTGGAAAAATCCTGTAACACCTCCTGTTGCAGCTCCTGTACCTACACGGCCGGCCGCAGATGTTCTTTCCATTTTCAGCGATACATATACCAATGTGGCTGGCACAGATTTTAACCCCAATTGGGGACAATCCGGTTTTTCTACTGCAGCTCAAACACTAATTGGAGGAAATAATACCTTGTCATACCCCAATTTCAATTATCAGGGTATTCAGATAGGAAGCAATCAAAATGTTTCTACTTATGGATTTTTACACCTTGATTATTACTCTACCAATTCAACACAGTTAAAAGTGTATCTCATCAGCCCCGGACCGGTTGAAACTCCATTTACATTAACTGTACCTACTGCAGGATGGAGCAGCGTTGATATTCCACTTTCCGCTTTTTCACCTGTAGCGTTAAATAACATAATACAATTTAAATTTGACGGTGGCACCGGTACAAGCAACATTTTCCTGGATAATATTTATTTCTACAGAACCGGTGGCGGTGGTGGTGGTGGTGGTGGCACATTCACCTTGAATAATATTATTGATTTTGAACCAGCTGGATTTGGCGCAGGTTGGACTTGGAATGTGTTTGAAAACAGTACCAATCCTGCCCTGACTTTTGTTGCAAACCCTAATCCGTCAGGTATAAATACATCAGCTACAGTGGCAAGGTTTTCAGCGCTTCAGGCAGGTCAGCCGTATGCTGGTTGCGAAACAGCACATGGCCCCACTGGTATGCCGGTATTTAATTTGGATGCCGCCCATAAGATTGTAAAAATTATGGTGTATAAAACAGTGACAAGTGATGTGGGAATAAAGTTTGCAAAACCGGATGGCTGGTCGCTTGGTGAACTTAAGGTTCCAAATACAGTAGTAAATGCCTGGCAGGAAATTACCATCGATTTTACTGCACAAATACAAAATGGATATGACCAGATAATCATTTTCCCTGACTTCAATGCACGGACATCAAATAATGTGATATTTTTTGATAACATAAGATTCACAAATTAGAGAAAGTGATTTTAAACTAAAATGCTTAATCGGGCAAATGGATTTTTATTGTAAATGTGAACAAATAAAAAAAATGCAATGAGAAAATTAAATATAAATATAGTCTTCGTAGCTATAACCTCCTTGTTACTACTATCAGGATGTGTAAAGGAAGCTACACAAACACTCCCCGAAAGAAATTGGGAATTGGTATGGAGCGATGAATTTAACGGTGCAGCAGGCAACTTACCAGATAACAGCAAGTGGTCTTTTGATATTGGTACCGGTACCAATGGATGGGGCAACAGCGAACTGCAGTATTATACTAACAGAAGTTCCAATATACAATTAAATGGTAGCGGCAAGTTAGTTATTACAGCCAGAAGCGAATCTTTCAGCGGCTCTGGTTTTACATCTGCAAGAATAAAAACAAAAGGTAAGTTTTCACAGGCTTACGGTCGCTTTGAAGCTAATATCAAAACAACAACGGGCCCGGGTTTATGGCCTGCTTTCTGGATGCTGGGGGCAAATATTGATACAAAGCCCTGGCCTCAATGTGGTGAAATTGATATAATGGAACAAAGAGGTCAGCAGCCATCTGTTACACATGGCACTTTGCATGGTCCGGGATACTCAGGTGGTAATTCTATTGGTAAACCCTATGCACTAACAAACGGAAGATTCGATACGGATTATCATATCTATGCAGTAGAATGGGGCGAAGGATATATTGATTTCTTCGTTGATAATTTTTTATTCCAGCGACTAACACCAGAAAATGTTACTGGTCAATGGGTATATGACCAGCCCTTTTACCTTTTATTAAATGTGGCTGTTGGCGGAAACTTTGTTGGCTTCCCAACATCAGGCACTCCGTTTCCGCAATCTATGTTAGTGGACTATGTAAAAGTGTACAAGCAGAAATAAAATTTTATCTGCCGGAGATAAATTTTTTATTCTCCGGCAGATAATTCATTGAAGTAATATTCCTTTTTAGACTCTTACTCATGTACCTTAACGAACTGTGTTGCTTTTAAAAAGGAGGAATTGATATAAATTCACAAGCTTTTAAACAAAGTTTTGAATGAAACCAGAAACGATTGCCGAGAAGAGACTTGAATCAGTTCAAATTAACAACGAAACGTTTTACAAAATTTCTGATGTGGATGCCATGCGTCCGTTCTTCATGAGCATTGTAAGCGATTCCAATCATTGGATGTTTGTTTCAAGCAACGGCGGTATCAGCGCCGGCAGAAAAAATGCCAGCTTTGCTTTTTTCCCCTATTACACGGATGATAAAATAACCGAATCTTCCGAAATAACAGGAAGTAAAACCATCATTCGGGTTATCAAAAACAATTCAACTGTTTTATGGGAGCCGTTTTCTGTCCGCAGTGAAGGCAGGTTTAAGTTGAACAGAAACCTGTATCAAAACAAATGGTGCAATAAGATTCTTTTTGAAGAAATCAACCATGATCTTCAGCTCTGTTTTCAATATGAATGGAGCAGCAGCAACTTGTATGGATTTGTAAGACAATCAAAGCTGATCAATCTTTCAGGAGAAACAATTGATTTGCAATTGGTCGATGGGGTACAGAATATTTTACCTTATGGTATACCCACTGATTTGCAAACTACCACGAGTAATCTTGGAGATGCTTATAAACGTTCTGAACTGTTTCCAGGAACGGGTCTGGGCATTTTCGCATTAAGTGCTATCATAGTTGACAAAGCTGAACCTGCGGAAGCATTAAAAGCAAATGTGGTATGGAGCACAGGCATAGAAAGGCCATCTTACCTGTTGTCGTCTCTCCAACTTCAACATTTCAGAAATAATCAACCCATCCAGCAGGAAGAAGATGTTAAAGGGGAGAAAGGGGCTTATTTTGTTGTAACTGCCATTTCACTTGCAGCAGGTGCAGAAAAAAAATGGATGATGGTTGCCAATGTAAACCAAAATCATGCTGCAGTTGTTGCGCTTTCAGAACAAATAAAAAATGACAAAGATTTATCAGCTAAAGTTCTTGCAGATATAATTGCCGGAACATTGCATTTGCAGGAATTAACAGGTGCTGCAGACAGTTTTCAATACACCGCTGATGATTTAAAAGATACTCGTCACTACTCCAACGTTTTGTTCAACATCATGCGTGGAGGTATATTTGACAACAACTATCAAATTGAAAAATGGGATCTTCAGCACTACCTGCAAAAAGCCAATAAAAAAGTATTTGAAGAAGCACAAAGCGGTTTAACACAAATCAGCGAAGTATTCTCTCTGTTTGAATTGAAAAAAATTGCGGAGCAATCAGGTAATCCTGATTTTATCCGTTTGGCAACGGAATATCTTCCGTTGAAATTCAGCCGCAGACATGGCGATCCCAGCCGGCCATGGAATCAATTTTCCATTAACACAAGAAGCGAAGTTGATGGTTCTAAAATTTTAGATTACCAGGGCAATTGGCGGGATATTTTTCAGAACTGGGAAGCATTGGCACATTCCTATCCTGAATTTATTGATGGAATGATTTCAAAATTTTTAAATGCTTCCACATTTGATGGTTATAATCCGTACAGGGTTACTAAAGATGGTTTTGACTGGGAAACGATTGAGCCGGATAATCCCTGGTCGTATATTGGTTATTGGGGTGATCATCAAATCATTTACCTGCTCAAGTTTTTGGAATTTGCAGAACAACATCAGTCCGGAGCAATTGAAAGTATATTGAGCAAAAACAATTATGTATATGCCAATGTGCCATATCGAATAAAATCTTATGCCGATATTGTTAAAAATCCTAAGGACACCATTGAATTTGATTATCAAAATGAAAAGCGAATTCATGAACGCATAAAGCATTTGGGTGCCGATGGCGCTTTGCTCACTGCTGGAAATGGTGAGATCTATCGTGTAAATTTCCTGGAGAAAATTTTAGCAACGGTACTTTCCAAGCTATCCAATTTTGTTCCTGAAGGTGGCATCTGGATGAATACACAGCGTCCTGAGTGGAATGATGCTAATAATGCACTGGTGGGCAACGGCGTGTCGATGGTTACATTAAATTATCTGAGAAGATTCCTTAAATTCTTGCAACCTGTTTTTCAGAATACTTCTGTTCAAAATATTGCTGTATCAGCAGAAGTACACTCATTTTTTAATGAATTATCCAAAACGTTTTCTGATAATCTAAAAGTTCTTTCTTCATCAATTGATGATAACAACAGAAAAGTAATAACAGATGCTTTAGGCATTGCAGGAAGTAATTTCAGAAACAAGATCTATGGACATGGATTTTCCGGTAACAAAGAAACCCTGACTGCAACAGAGCTTTCTGCATTTGTAAATATTTCACTGGAATTTATTGAACACTCAATAAAAAAGAATAAAAGAAGGGATAGCCTTTATCATGCTTATAATCTTTTAAGTTTTGAAAATGATGGTGTAAAAATTTCTCATCTCAGTGAAATGCTGGAAGGCCAGGTGGCTGTTCTAAGTTCAGGTCTTCTTACCGCAGATGAAAGCTTGCAACTACTGGATGCATTAAGGCAAAGTGCACTGTACAGAAAAGATCAAAACAGTTATATTCTTTACCCCAATAAAGCGCTGCCGAAGTTTGCAGAAAAAAATTCTATTCCTAAATTATCGGTTAAAGGGTCCGTATTACTTTCTCAACTGCTGAATGATAATAATACATCAATAGTTGAGAAAGATGTAACAGGTGTTTATCATTTCAACGGAAATTTTAAAAATGCAGGTGATGTGTTTGCAGCGTTAAACCAGTTAGGAGCAAAGTATCAGTTATTGGTTGCAAAAGAAAAAACACAAATACTGCAAATTTTTGAGGACGTATTCAATCATAAAGAATTTACAGGTCGGTCAGGTACCTTCTATGCGTTTGAAGGGTTGGGGTCTATATACTGGCATATGGTTTCTAAATTATTGCTGGCTGTTCAGGAAACCTGTCTCTGGGCCATCAATCAAAATGCCGACAAAGAAACCACTAACCTTTTAATTGCACATTATTATGATGTAAATGAAGGCATTGGTGTTCATAAATCACCGGAACGCTATGGTGCATTCACGATTATACCTTATTCACATACCCCATTGCACAAGGGAGCCCAGCAACCTGGCATGACGGGACAGGTCAAAGAAGATATCCTGGCAAGAATGGGTGAACTGGGTGTAAAGATGAAAGAAGGAAAATTAGTATTTGAACCCCGTTTACTCGATAGAAGTGAGTTTTTACAAAAAGAAACAAAAGCAACTTTTATTTTGGCAGATGGTAGTTTGAAGAATATCGTTTTAGAGCCGGATAGTTTAGCATTCACTGTATGCCAGGTACCCGTAATATATAAATCAGCAACATCAAATAAGATTGAAGTGTATTATAGCAATGGCATACATGAAACCTTTCATACTTCAGAAATGAACGATGTAATTAGCAGTAAGATTTATCAAAGAACCGGTGAGATTGATCACTTAAAGGTATATGTAGATGAAAATATTTTGAGATAATGCATAGGTTCATTTACATCATATTATTCTTCATTATTTCCTGTTCCGGCAAAATCGGTAGTAACATTGCTTCTGAAAAAAGAACTGCTGAGAATATTTTGGGTAATGTTAATTACCAGGCTATTTGTTATGGCGGATACAGAACACCCTCAAGAGATGTTGAACCCACTGTATCCGAAATAAAAGACGACATGCGGATTTTAGCTGCCATGAAAATCAAAATCGTCAGAACTTATAACGTACATTTTAAAGAAGTTTTCAATTTACTCAAGGCAATAACAGAATTAAAAAAGGAACAGACCGGTTTTGAAATGTATGTGATGTTAGGCGCCTGGATTGATTGTAAAAATGCCTGGACATCCAATCCTCCCATTCATAATGAAGAAAGTGAACGCAATGCCATTGAAATTGCAGAAGCTGTAAGATTGGCCAATGAATATCCTGAAATCATAAAAATTATAGCTGTTGGAAATGAAGCCATGGTAAAATGGGCTACCAGCTATTATGTAACACCCAATATTATTTTAAAATGGGTGAATCACTTGCAGGATTTAAAAAGGCAAGGGAAGTTGTCGAAAGATATTTGGATTACCAGTTCAGACAATTTTGCTTCATGGGGCGGAGGAGGAAAAGAATACCATGTTTCTGATTTGAATAAATTGATAAAAGCGGTTGACTATATTTCGCTGCATACCTACCCCATGCACGACACTCATTACAACCCTGTTTTTTGGGGAATAAAAGAAAGTGAGCAGTCATTGCCAGATAAAGAAAAGATTGATGCTGCAATAGCAAGAGCAAGTGATTATGCCGTTACTCAATATAAAAATGTGGTGAGTTATATGAAATCTATTGGAGTGAACAAGCCGGTTCATATTGGTGAAACAGGCTGGGCAACAGTTTGTAATCAATTATATGGGAAGAATGGTTCAAAAGCTGTGGACGAATACAAGTCGGCTCAGTATTATAAGCTTATGAGAGAATGGACGAATAAAGATGGAATTACCTGTTTCTATTTTGAGGCGTTTGATGAAAATTGGAAAAACAGTACGAATCCTTTACATTCAGAAAATCATTTTGGATTGATCGATTTGCAATCCCAGGCAAAATTTGCAATCTGGAATTTAGTGGATGATGGAGTATTTAAAGGATTGACAAGAAACGGGAAACCCATAAAAAAGAGCTATAATGGCAATAGTCAATCGTTATGGGCGGATGTGGTAACACCGGATAAAATATTAAAAGACTGAAACTAAATCAAATTTTCATGAGTGTGATTACCAATATTAGACTTTTGATAATAACTCTTGCTATGGCACTTTCATTGAATAGTTGTAAGGAAAACGAAAACCTATCAGTTGAGGTTTATGAAACTTCAGCACAGGGAAATTCATTGAAAAAGATTAAAGCCGTATCAAAAGCTGAAAATTCAATAGTAATTAAACTCAATCCGGAAGAAAAATTTCAAACAATCACCGGTTTTGGGGGCTCATTCACAGAGGCATCAGCTTCTCTTCTGAATAAATTAAGTAAAGCTAACAGAGACAAAATTTTGCAGGCTTACTTTGGCGAGGATGGTGCCCGTTATTCACTCACCAGAACACATATCAACTCCTGTGATTTTTCATTGAGTAACTATGCCTATGCAATGAAACCAGGTGATAAAAACCTGGATAGTTTTTCTATTGAAGCAGACAGAAATGATTTAATACCCATGATCAAAGAGGCAACGAAAATTTCAAAAGGGGGGTTTAAAATCATTGCATCACCCTGGACGGCGCCACCCTGGATGAAAGATAATAATAACTGGAAAGGCGGAAAATTATTACCTCAATACAGGCAAACATGGGCTTTGTATTTTGAAAAATACATAAAAGCATATAAAAACGAAGGCATTGACATTTGGGGTGTAACCGTGGAGAATGAACCACTTGGAAATGGCAACAACTGGGAAAGCATGATTTTTACCCCGGAAGAGATGACAGAATTTGTAAAAGATTTTCTGGGCCCACATCTTGAAAAAAACGGATTGGATAAGGTCAAAATCCTGGGTTACGATCAAAACCGTGGCGAAGAGTTAGAACAATGGGCAAATGTGATGTATAAAGACGAAGCATCATCAAAATATTTTGCAGGCATGGCCGTACATTGGTATGCCAGCACCTATGATGTGTTTCCGGCATCATTGCAGCATACATATAAAAAAGCTCCACAAAAATATTTAATCAACACCGAAGCATGTGTTGATGCAGATGTGCCGCATTGGAAAGATGATAACTGGTACTGGAGTAAAGAAGCAACCGATTGGGGCTGGGATTGGGCACCAGAAAAAGATAAATACCTGCACCCAAAATATGTTCCGGTATATCGCTATGCAGGCGATATCATTGGATGTTTGAATAATTATGTAGACGGATGGATTGACTGGAATATTGTACTCAACAAACAGGGCGGACCAAACTGGTTCAAGAACTGGTGTACCGCTCCGGTGATTGTGGATGAAGAAAAAGACGAAGTATATTTCACGCCGCTGTATTATACAATGGCACACTTCAGCAAATTCATTCGTCCCGGTGCCGTGAGAATTGGTTTCGAAAATCCTGATAAAGAATTAATGGTAACTGCTGCACAAAATCCGGATGGAACTGTTGCGGTTGTATTATTTAATCCAAATGAAAAAGAAAAACAAATTACGCTGTCTTTAAACGGGAAAACAGCCCATATAAAAATTTCAGCAAAAGCCTTACAGACTGTAGTATTTAAATAAGTTAAAACACAAAACTAAACTGCCATAAATATGTCTACATCAAAAGCCTCTTCAATAAGAACTGTACCAATGATCCAGAAAATTGCATTTGGATTAGGTATGCTTGCCAACCAGATGTTTCCTGCGGCCCTGGGTATTTTTATGGTAGTCTTGGTGGAAGATTTGAAATTTCCTGCCTGGATGTGGGGTATTTTGTTTTTTGCACCAAGAATCGTTGATGCTTTCTTTGACCCGATTATGGGCTTTGTATCAGACAACACCAAATCTGTTTGGGGAAGGAGAAGGCAATATGTATTTATAGGATCCCTGGTGATGGGAATCTCTTTTATTATTATGTGGCAGCTATACCGTGAAAATGGCGTGAATTATAATTTCACATTTTTTCTTATATGGTCATTTATTTTTTATCTCGGGCTTTCTGTTTTCAGCGTTCCTTATGTAGCTATGGGATATGAAATGAGTGATGACTTTCATGAACGGACAAATATTATGGCCATTTCGCAATGGATCGGGCAGTGGGCCTGGGTAATTGCTCCGTGGTTTTGGGTGGTTATGTATGATCCCAAATGGTTTCCCAATGCAGACACGGCTACAAGAACGCTGGCCTTTTGGGTAGGTATTTCATGTATGGTATTGGCAATGATGCCGGCCATCTTTATTAAAACCAAGTCAACAAAATTTGATAACAGCCTTAAGCCATTAACAATAAAAACAATCGGGGGCAGTTTAAAAGAAATTCTGAAGAGCTTTAAAGAAGCATTTGTTATTAAGCAGTTCAGGAAACTTTGCGTTGCTACGTTCTTAATCTTTAATGCCTTTAATACTGTTGCCGGGTTTACTTTTTTTATAGTTGTTTACTACCTTTTTAATGGAAAATCGGCTGATGCAGGTATATGGCCTACACTTTTTGGAAGCGTAGGTGCATTGGCAACTACTTTTATGGTAATACCTACTGTTGCATGGATTTCCAAAAAAGTGGAGAAGAAGAAGGCATTTTTAATTTGCCAGGGTATTTCCATTTTCGGATATATATTGTTTTGGTTCCTTTTTGTTCCGGGGAAACCCTATATGTTTTTGTTTGCCTTGCCATTCTTTTCATTCGGAATCGGTAGTTTGTTTACATTAATGATGTCAATGACCGCTGACGTTTGCGATATGGATGAGTTAAATTCCGGAAAACGCAGAGAAGGAATTTTTGGTGCTATTTACTGGTGGATGGTGAAATTTGGTTTTGCTATTGCAGGTTTATTAACAGGGGTTATTATGTCACTTGTAGGTTTTGATACCAGTGCAGCAACACAAGCCGAAGGTGCAGTTACTGGCTTGAGATTGTTCTTTTCCGGCATACCAATTTTAGGCACATTGATAGCCATGTGGGTAATGTGGGATTATGATCTCACCGAGAAAAAGGCCAAAGAGATTAAGAATCAATTAGCGGCGAGAAAAGCACCTAAACTCAGTTCGGGATATATGTCAGGAAAACTGGCTGAACGGGTTAAAAATCTGAGCCTTCCGGTATTTACCGGAACAAACTTTAATAAAACTGAATCAGAGCTATCGTCGTTATTCAAACAGCAATTGAATAAAGGAATTCAAGGGCTTTGCTTCAGCCCGTATGTAGAAGGACAGGATACCAGTGATGTATTAATTGAATCAGAAATCAGGCAACGAATAGAAATAATTGCTCCTCACACAAAATGGATTCGGACATTTTCATGTACCCATGGCCATGAAATGATTCCACGTATTGCCAAGGAAAAGAATTTAAAAACAGTTGTTGGTGCATGGATAAGTAAGGATAAAGAAAGAAATGAAAAGGAAATTGATGCCTTGATTGCATTGGCAAAAAATGGTAATGTTGATATAGCAGTGGTAGGCAATGAAGTGTTATTGAGAAATGAATTAAGCGTTCAGGAAATCACTAATTATTTAAAAAGGGTACGGGAGAAGGTAGCGCCTTTGCCTGTAGCTTATGTAGATGCTTATTTTCATGTTATTGAAAACCCGGAGTTAATAAAGGAAACTGATATAGTAATGATTAACTGCTATCCTTTCTGGGAAGGTTCAACAATAGAAAATGCATTGGTTGATTTGCGCAAAATGTATGAGTTAACAAAAAATAGTGCATCTGGTAAGAAAATAGTTATTGCAGAAACCGGCTGGCCCAGCATGGGAGATAAAGTATACCAGGCCGAACCAACTGTTCCTAATAGCAGAAAATACTTTTTACAAACCCAGGACTGGGCGGAAAAAGAAGGCGTTGAAGTGTTTTATTTTTCATCGTTTGATGAAACATGGAAAATAAAAGATGAGGGAACCGTAGGAGCCCGTTGGGGAATATGGGATAAAGACGAAAAACTTAAGTATTAAAATCTATAGTTATGTCATACAGAAAAGAAAATATTTTTTCATCGTATAACCTGGCAGAAGTTAGTTACCTCGCCGGAGAAACCGAAGAAACGCTGAATAATCTTTTTGCAGAAATTCTGCAAAACGGTGTGCATGGCTTTTGTTTTAGTTTATACGAAGACGGACAAAAACCCGGCGATATTATATCTGAAGCACAAGTGAGACGGAGAATGGAGATACTTCGTCCGTATACAAAATGGATACGTTCTTTTTCCTGTACGGAAGGAAATGAGTTTATTCCAATGGTTGCAAAAGAATTCGGGTTAAAAACGTTGGTGGGTGCATGGCTGGGCAATGATCCTGAAATAAACCGTCGGGAATTGGAGGGGTTAATAAAACTGGCCAATGAAGGCTTAGTGGATATTGCTGCTGTAGGTAATGAAGTAATGTACCGCAAAGATTTATCAGAAGAAGAATTGCTGGATTTTATAAAAGAAGTAAAAAATCGCATTCCACATGTTCCGGTTGGGTATGTAGATGCCTATTATGAATTTTCGCATCGCCCAAAAATTACAGAAATATGTGATGTAATTTTATGCAATTGCTATCCTTTTTGGGAAGGTTGCCCCTTTGAGCATTCACTGGCACATATGCAACAGATGTATCAGCAGGCAAAACAGGCAGCTAACGGAAAGCAGGTAATCATTACTGAAACCGGCTGGCCCAGTGAAGGTGAAAACCTGAAAGGCGCCGTACCTTCTACGCAACATGCACGAGACTATTTTATCAATACACAACTTTGGTCTGCTAATGATGATATACAGGTTTTTTATTTCTCATCTTTTGATGAAAGCTGGAAAACAGGCCCTGAAGGTACAGTAGGAGCCTATTGGGGAATTTGGGATAAAAATGAAAAATTGAAATATTAAGAATGAATTTCTTTGAAAAATTCGGGTTTACCCCGGCTAGAGCTATTTGTTATTCGGGGTTTAGAGATGGTCAACAACCCGGTGCAGTTTATCCTTCATATACGGAAGTAAAAGAAGATTTACTGATTCTGCAAAGAGAATGGAAATACCTGCGTTTATATGATTGCGACCTGCATGCCGAAACCGTATTGCAGGTAATAGAAAAAGAGCAATTAGATTTTAAAATCATACTTGGCGCTTTTATCGAAGCGGAAATGAATAATTTCGGCTGCCCCTGGGGCGGTGGCGTATATACCGAAGAGCAGTTGGATGAGAACAAGGAGTTGAATCTCCGGAAAATTCACAAGATGATTGAGCTTGCCAACCGTTACCCTGAAATCGTCTTCTCATTATCCGTTGGAAATGAAGCCTGTGTGGACTGGACAGACCACTATGTGCCGGTAAATAAAGTGATCGAGTATACACTACTGGTGAAGCAATCTGCCAAACAACCTGTTACTTTTTGCGAGAATTATGTACCCTGGCTTAATAAGCTAAAGCCGCTTGCTGCTGTTGTAGATTTTATTTCCATACATACTTACCCGGTGTGGGAGTACAGGCATATACACGAATCCATTGACTATACGCAGGAGAATTATGATTCTGTGGCCAATTTATATCCCGGCAAACCAGTTGTCATTACAGAAGCCGGCTGGGCCTCTAACTCCAACGGCAGGGGTATTCATCCTGAAAATGTGAATGAAGAAAATCAAAAAATCTATTATGACGATCTGATGGCCTGGTCTGAAAAAAACAAAGTGCTCTCTTTTTTCTTCGAAGCTTTTGATGAAAACTGGAAGGGTTCACCAGATCCAAATGAACCGGAAAAACATTGGGGTTTATTTTATGCAGACAGGACGCCCAAAATGGCAATGCAGGAGATCAGGATTTAATAAATAGCAACTAAAACATCTTATCACATTTTTATCTCAACCACCTTATTCTCTTTTCGACTCTTCTCTGCAGCAATGCCCATTACATGGCTTTCAATGGGTGCATCAATTGTAGAAGTAAGTAAAGCCGTATCACCCATGCTTCCCATCAATCTTGTTCTTCTGCCTTCATACGAAGTAAAGGCTTCCATCTAGAAACTGGCAATTACATTATCAGTAAGCTGAATATTGTATACATAGTGACCCGGCTGGTCATTTTCCATGCGCTACACACAGTGGCATAGTTATTGGTTTTTAATTTTTCTGATGTATAATCACCATGTTTGCTTTTATCTTCCGGCATATCAAAATCATAGATCCATATTCTTTTCCGGTAATAGATGCGTTGAGCTGAGTAGGGACATTCGGTTTCTACCTTGCAACCATCTCCGCAACGTTCGGTACTTCCTTCCGGGGCATTTTCTTTTTTAAACCATTTCAAATCGCCAAAGGGCTGTATTTTTTTAGAGGGTTTGTTTATCATCCATTTCAAAATATCGAGGTTATGTCTTGATTTAGCCAATATGATGGGAGTAGTTTATTTGCTGTTGTGCCAGTTGCCCCGTGCATAAGAATGGCTCATGTGCACATGGCCAATAGGTTCAAGATGTTGTACACTTTTTACATCTCAAATGTTGCTGCTGTTCATCAATCCTTTTAGTTTGATAAAGTATAACGGATAACGCAACACATGACAAACTGCTACAATCCTTCCTGTTTTTTCGCCAGCTGCAAAATATCACGGCTTTCTTTTTCACTTGGTGAGATAGGGTTTTCCAGTAATACATCAAACCCATTTTCAGAGCTTGCATACAGGGATCGTAGTGCAGGTTATCCTGCGTTGAAATAATTATAGCATCAGCAAATTTGGGTCTCATAAAAACATCCTCCCCGGTGTTGAATCTGTTTTGTTCCGGTATGTTGTGTTTTTTGTGTAACGTTCATTACGAATAACAATAAGCTCTGCTATCCCCACAACATCTAACTGGTCGGGATACTGAATGGCATAATTTCGATACACATTGACCGGGTGCCTGCGCCTAATGTGATAGCGGTAACCGGCTTCTTCAGTTTTCTGTGTTTTGGATTATCGGGCAGAATAATTTTTTCGCCTTTTTCATTAGTAGCCCATGCCGATAAAGGTAAAGCAGCAGAAGCAAGACTGATAAATTTCAATAAGTTATGGCGTGAAATATTTTTGGATATAACTAAGATTTTTATAAAGGGATTTATCTGAAATTATTTATGACTGATTTTCATCACTTCTTCAACAAACTTTTCACACTCTTCCTCCACTGTTTGCAGATCTTTCGATTTTATATAAGAGCCCAATACATGGTCGCCGGCATTGGGAATGGCCACCTGCCTTTTTAAATTTTCAGGTGTTTCCAATTGTCTGAACATTCTTTTCATTGCTGTTACTTTAACAACGGGGTCCTGATGTTCTTCATCTTTAAAATAATAAAGTAAAAGTACCGGCTGAGTTACTTTTTTAAAAGTTGATTCTTTCATGGTTGTTTCCAGAAACTCTTCTAGCTGAACAAGAGATCTGGTTGCATACCAATTATTCCAGTATTGAGCATAGATAGCAGTTGTATCACTTACGGTGCGGTGTTTTCCTGAAACTAAGTGAGCAATTTGCAACCCCCAGTGATTGTTCAATAGCCATGCATTTGCATCATTAATGGCAATATTGGGTGACAACATTATATTTGCTGCTATCTCAGGATACTCTGCGCAAAGTTTTAATGCCAAAGTTCCTCCGGTAGAAGTTGACAGCAGAATCACTTTTTTGCCTAATTGTTTTCCTATTGCATAAGCTTCTTTTGCAGAATTCCATAATCCTTCGGCCGTAAAATTTCCAAGCGGTTCAGTAGTATCTATTCCATGTGCATCCAGCCGGCTCAGGTATAAATTGCAACCAAATTTTTGTGCAAACTCATAATGTATAGGATCACCTTCTTCCTGGCTGGCAGAAAAGCCATGCAGATAGACTATGGCATATTCTGTTTTTTGTTTCAAAGAATCATTAAACCATAGAATCCTTGCTTCATTATCAGTTTTTAACTTATGTCTTGACTCGTTAGTTTTTATATAATTTTCCAAAGCAATTGATTCAGCAGGAATAACAGGCAACTCTTTACTATAATTTGGATGGGAGGGTTTAGGTCCGAGAAAATAAATAACAATCAATAGTAAAAGGATGATACCTAACCATTTAAGAAATTTCATATTACTATTTTGATAAAACTACATTAAATATCCGTTTTAAACGGCTTTAGACACCTGTTTCGTTTGCTGCCCCCGCTTTAATAACGTACCTTTGCCGCTCGTTTGAAAAATAAAATATGGATATAAGAAACATCGCCATCATTGCTCACGTTGACCACGGGAAGACAACATTGGTTGACAAAATTTTACATGCCACCAAGGTTTTCCGTGATAACCAGGAGACTGGCGACCTGATTATGGACAGCAATGACCTGGAAAGGGAACGGGGCATTACCATTTTCAGTAAGAATGCGGCGGTAATGTATAAAGACGTAAAAATCAATGTTATTGATACACCTGGTCACGCCGATTTCGGTGGAGAAGTAGAGAGAGTTTTAAAAATGGCCGACGGTGTTATTTTGCTGGTAGATGCTTTTGAAGGGCCAATGCCACAAACAAGATTTGTATTGCAGAAGGCATTGCACCTTGAACTGCACCCAATTGTTGTAATAAACAAGGTGGATAAGCCTAACTGCCGTCCCGATGAAGTGCATGACGCCGTTTTTGAATTATTCTTTAACCTGGATGCTACTGAGGAGCAACTTCATTTCCCTACTTATTATGGTAGCGGAAAAAATGGTTGGTTTAATGATACGAATGAACAGATTGACAATATTTTTCCTTTGCTGGATGGTATAATAAAACATGTGCCACCACCAAAAGTAAATGAAGGTCCGGTTCAGATGCAGATTACCTCTTTGGATTACTCCTCATTTCTTGGCAGGATTGCAGTAGGTAAAGTAAGCCGTGGCGTATTAAAAGAAGGTCAGCAGGTTGCCTTAATGCAAACCGATGGCAGTATTAAAAAATCGAAAGTTAAAGAGCTGTATGTGTTTGAAGGGATGGGTAAAAAGAAAGTTACCGAGGTAATAGCAGGGGATCTTTGTGCAGTAGTGGGTATTGAGGATTTTAATATTGGTGATACAATAGCCGATTCAGAAAATCCCGAGGCATTACCTATTATCAGTGTGGATGAACCAACAATGAACATGCAGTTTTCTGTAAACAACTCACCTTTCTTTGGTAAGGATGGAAAGTTTGTTACCTCTAGACATCTGCGTGACAGGCTGATGAAAGAAACAGAAAAAAATCTTGCATTAAAAGTAGAAGATAGTGAAGATGGCGATAGCCTGATGGTATATGGCCGTGGAATTCTCCATTTAGGTATACTGATTGAAACAATGCGCCGCGAAGGATACGAATTAACAGTGGGTCAGCCGCAGGTTATTGTAAAAGATATCCACGGAGTAAAATGTGAGCCTTATGAAAACCTGGTAGTTGATGTGCCACAGGAATTTGCCAGCAAAGTTATTGACCTTGTTTCCCGAAGAAAAGGCGAACTGCATGTAATGGAAACAAAAGGGGAGATGCAGCACCTTGAGTTTGAAATACCTTCCCGTGGATTAATAGGATTGCGTACACAAATGCTGACAGCCACCACCGGCGAATCTGTAATGGCACATCGGTTTGTTGATTATAAACCATGGAAAGGACAAATACCCGGCAGAAGTAACGGCGTGTTGATTTCAAAATTTCAGGATAAAACAACCGGTTATTCTATAGATAAATTACAGGACAGGGGTACTTTCTTTGTAGACCCTGCAGAAGAAGTTTATGCCGGACAAATCATTGCAGAAAACATAAAACCAGGCGACCTTGTTGTAAATGCAACAGAACCAAAAAAATTAACCAATCACCGGGCAAGCGGAAGCGATGATGCCACCCGGATCGCTCCTAAAGTACAGATGACCCTGGAAGAATGTATGGAATATATTCAGCAGGATGAGTGCATTGAAGTAACACCCAACTTTATCCGTATGCGGAAAGTGATATTGAATGAGGAGGATAGGAAGAAAGTGCAGAAAAAAATGGAAGCCGAGGCAGTTTAAAAAATTAAGCGACTTTTTATTATAATAGCAGCAAATGCCCACAAGTATTTGCTGTTTGTTTTTACTTTTGTAATGATGCCTGAACCGGTTGCAGCAATAAATGATTTAATAAAGCAATACTTCGACAAAGTATTTGTTCTTACCGTTCCAAGATTCAAAGACAGGCATGAAAAAGTAAAGCAACGCCTGCAGGGAATATCATTTGAATTTTTCTATGGAACAGATAAAAATGACCTTGATGAAAATGCAATAGGCCGGGATTACAGTTATAATAAAAGAAACTCTCTGGCAATAAGGCAATTTTTCCCACCGCTGAATAAAGGGGAAATTGCCTGTTCTCTCTCTCACCGAAATATTTACCAAGCCATGGTTGATAATGGTTGGAAAAGTGTATTAATTTTTGAAGATGATGTGGTGCCTGACACTAACACGTTGCCATCGTTAGCCGATTGTCTTAAAGAATTACCGGCGGATTGGGAACTTTTCTATCTCGGTTACTTGAAAAATGAAAAAGCTACTATTGGCAGGAAACTAAAACAAAAATGGTATAAGATTATGGGTTTTTGGGGGCTAAGCCATTTGCCTGCAAACATGATTAACCGGATGTTACCCAAACCATTTAGTCCTTCTATACAAAAAGCAGGATTCCACGACTGTACACATGCCTATGCCTTAAGTTTATCCGGGGCTAAAAAACTTATCAATTCACAAACTCCGATAGTACACCGGGCAGACAACCTTCTTTCTGCATTGGTGATGAAAGGCGAATTAAAAGCCTTTATTTCTAAGCAAAATTTATTCAATCAGGAGATTTTTACGGATATTGCTGATAAATCTTATATAAGAGAGAGTAAATTAAAATAATAGCCATGGTCCCCAACATATTTCATTTTGTCTTTGGCATGGCGCCTGATTTTGGGGGTAAACCCTTTTCTTTGGTACATTACCTATCTGTAAAATCAGCAGTTGAACTAAATAAACCAGAGGCTGCTTTTTTTCATTACCAATATGAGCCGGAAGGAGAATGGTGGGAAAAAGCAAAACCGATGCTTAAGCTGAACCAAATTTTAGCCCCGGAGAATTTCATGGGTAATAAGCTTTACCACGTTGCACACAAGGCTGATGTGGTGAGGTTACAAATGTTGAAAAAAACAGGCGGAATATATCTTGATCTCGATACTATCAGCGTTAAATCCATTGCGCCACTTCTTAGCCATCCTTTTTCAATTGGTCAGGAAGAAAAACCAGAATTTATTCCTAAAAACTGGCGCCAACGAATTAAAAATAAACTGGGAATAATAAAAAAAGTAGCGGGTGGTGCTACAGGTCTTTGTAATGCGGTATTAATTTCAGAAAAAAACAGTGAATTTGTAAATCGCTGGTTGGATGAATACAAATCTTTCCGATCAAAAGGAAGAGACAGATACTGGAATCAACATTCTGTGTTAGTGCCGTTAAAACTTTCTATTCAACATCCTGAGCTGATTTCAAAACTCAGTACTTTGGCATTTCATTATCCATTATATGATAAAACTGGGTTAGAATCAATGTTTGAAGATGTAAAAGAGTTTCCTGAGGCATACCTTCATCATTTATGGGAATCTTTTTCATGGGATAAATATTTGTCTCAACTTACAATTGAAAAGATTAAAACAGAAGAAACAACCTACAACCTGATAGCAAGACGTTTTTTATAAAATAGCAGAATGAAAGTTGGTTTTGCCGCAAGATGGAGTCCTTTAGATAAACGATCCTGGTCGGGAACCAGCTATTATAGTTACCAGCAAATAAAAAAGTATAATGAGGTCGAGATTTTTCATTTTAAATGGCCCTGGTATTTGCGGGAATGGCTGACAACTCAAAAAAGCCTGAACAGAAGAATTTATAAAAAACAGACGGCAGTAGAATTTTTAAAATCCTATGCAAAATATTTCAGTAAACAATTAGAAAAGGAATTAAAAAAACGACCGGTTGATGTATTATTTGTTTCTGCCTCTTCACAATTGATTGCCTATATCAAAACGGATATTCCAATTATTTACATGACGGATGCTACTTTTCAGCAGTTACAGGGATATTATTCCAGTTTCAGCAACCTG
>JBARSW010000287.1:0-24964 GCA_049644925.1 Chitinophagaceae bacterium
TCATCCTGGCGGGTATCTAATCGTTCCAATAGTTTTTTCCCATTGTCTGTTATTATAACATCCACCAGCCGGCGGTCATTTTTGCAGGTTACTTTTTTTACCAACCCTTTAAGGATCAGCCGATCAACAATACGACTGGTATCACTCATTTTTTCGAGCATCCTTTCTCTTATCTGCAGGGTGGAAAGAGGTTGGGGGAAACTGCCACGAAGTATCCGAAGAATATTAAATTGCTGGGGTGTTATATCTTCTGCATCAAAGATACTTTTGGTTTTTTCCTTTATCCAGCTTAAAGTATAAATAAGATTTATAGAAGCTTTCTGATGTGGATTCCGAAATTTTGCCTGTTGAATATCCTTATCAATTCCCATTTTGATAGTTGAATATGATAAAAGTAAATAGTTTTGGGACTGGCCCAAAACTATTTTGCATCTCTTCAAAGGTATTCCTTAATTATTGTAGTAAAACTTCTCTTCCACAATTTTTCCATTTTTCCAGCGCTGAACTGCCAACTGTGTATAATTTCTTACACCATAATCTTTATGGGTGTAATCAAACCACCATTCAACTACTGCCAAACCATCACTGATAAGCGTATTTACCACTTTGGCGCCACGGAATTCGGTAAGGCCATTAACGAAAGCTTCTTCATACTGGCGGTTAATTTCTTTACCAGCACGGGAAGGATAGTCATTATCTTGCATAACTACATCGTCTGCATAAAATTTCTCAAATGCATCAAGGATTTTTCCTTCCAGAATCATCTGGTTTAATTGGTCAACATTCGTTCTTAAATCACTCATTGTATAAATTTTTAGGTTTAAATTGTTGAAAGAACAAAATTAATGTTTAAACATTGAACAATCAAATATTTTCAGGATTCTTAACAATTTTTATTTTTTCAGGGAAAGAAGGCAGGCTATTTTGATGTACTCCGCAGTTTCGCTGCCATTATTTTCCATTATTAACATTACCGGACTTAAATAGTGGAGAAAATACCTCTTTGGAGAATATTATTCTTAAGAGAAAAGATTTTATTTACAAAGCAAACACACCATTCGCCATTAACCCACTTTTTATGAGATTAGTTTCTGAATCCATCCGCAACTTTTTTGAAGGCTTCTCTTCTTTCTATACTTCTATTTTTGATGTAATTAAAAAATGGTAGCGGTATAATAACCAATATCTTACTAAATAATATTTTCGTTTATTACTTAGTCCAGGTTGCTGTCAACAGTAAAATCTGAATTTAGCTCACGATAGCCGGCTATGAAATTTTTTTTATTCTTTGAGAAGAAGTCAAATTAATAGACTCAAAGTGAGTGATTCTACAATCAGGATATTTGATTATTCTTTTTCAATATAGCACCCATTTTAAACATGTTGAAAAGATGATGTGCTTCATGCAGCAAAAAGAAATTTATCCAATCCAACAGATTCATTTCTCCAAAGAAAGGGTGTGTTCCTTTTTTTTGAAGATCATCAGATGTGTATGATTGCAGTGTTGCCGTCATTTCTTTTCGGGTTGTTAAAAGATCTTGAATTACCTCTCTGGTTGATTTACTGCAATTGTCCAGAAAAAGAGGGTCGCTTTCGGCAGAATAAATTGGGAAAACCGGGTTAATGCCTTCCAAAACTTGTTTTACTCTTTGAATTAAAGTATGTTGGTAAGTTTGAAGATGAACGATTGTTTCGAAGATGGACCATTTTCCGGCATTTACCTGCCTTCTTATCTGTTCGTCAGTCAGGCCGTCAATGATATCTATCAATGCTTTATGCTGATAATGAAAGCGGGTAGATACTGATGAAGAAATTTGCATAAAAAACGATTTGTTTTTAATCTTTACTCCAGACTTTAGTGCCTTCGCTGCAATTAGAGCAAATATCTATATTTTTTCGCCCCTTTAGAAGCTGACTTCTAAATTTAGTGTATTCTTTGTTTTTCCAGATTTCTTTAAAAGACATTTTTTTAAGGTCCCCCATTTGGTGTTGTGCATCTTTGTCAAAACAGCAGGGGGCCACCAGTCCATCCCAGGTGATGACAGGATCATGCCAAAGCCGCCAGCATTGATTGGCCAGCTTACCTTTGAATTCATAACCGTTATCAGTTTTTCGGTATCGGCTGTATTTATCAATGGTGGGTATAAGCTGGTTAGGGTCATTTACATAGTCATATACTTGTGCGGTTTTTAACCAAACA
The DNA here is from genome assembly GCA_049644925.1 of Chitinophagaceae bacterium. GTDB lineage: Bacteria > Bacteroidota > Bacteroidia > Chitinophagales > Chitinophagaceae > JJ008. The sequence goes on from JBARSW010000287.1 coordinate 2,201, forward strand.
TCATCTACTCCTATCTCTTTTGCTAATTTTTTAACTTCTTCCACCTGGTGTTCATTGGGCTTAACAACAAGGAACTGAAAAATAAGAAAGGGCTTGTTACTTTTTAATTCTCTTTTCCATTTCACCATATTCTTTGCTCCTTCAATTACTTTTTCAAGTTGCCCACCAACCCGGTATTGCTGGTAAACATCCTGCGTAGTACCATCTATAGAGATAATCAGCCTGTCGAGGCCACTTTCGATGGTTCGTTTTGCATTTTCATCCGTCAGGTAATGAGCATTGGTAGAAGTGGCGGTATATATTTTTTTCTTTGAAGCATATTCTACCATTTCCAGGAAAGAAGGATTCAGATAGGGTTCTCCCTGAAAATAAAAAACAAGGTAGAGAAGCTCTTTATGCAATTGATCAATTGTATCGGTAAAGAAATCTTTTTGCAACATACCTGTTGGCCGGGTAAAAGCTCTTAAGCCGCTCGGACATTCGGGGCAACGAAGATTGCACGAAGTAGTTGGTTCAAAAGAAATAGAAACCGGGTAGCCCCATTGAACCGGTTTTTTAGTCCATTTACTTATATAATAACTTGAAAGAACCTGAATGCCATTCCAGATCCGCCGGAGGCTAAGTTTGGAGAAAAGGTTTAAATTGTCTTTTCGGTTAAATCTGCTCATCATCGTAAAGTTAAGTTCCTTGCTGCAAATGGGAATAGTAATACCAAAAGAGAACTTCTGTAAACCGGAAAAAGGGTAGTAATTTTTACCGGTTAATAAATTATCATCATAAACAGACACAAAAAAGCCCAACCATAGGGTAAGTTGAGCTTTTTGTAATCATCCATCCTTGTTTTGTGTCCAATCAGCCGTTTAATATTTTTGATTTAAGTAAATAATTTTTTCCGGGATGATATATAAATAGACAGGAGCCGTTTTTTATGGCTTTAATAATTCTTGAAGACTCTTTGAGTGGTAAAGCAGGGCATCCAAAACTGCGGCCCATGAATGTGCCGGAATTTGCTCTTCTTTCATTTACATAGTCAGCACCATGTATAACAATATTACGGTTTAGTGCATTGTCATTAAACCCGGGATCTACACCATTCATCCTTAATGAAAGGCCATGTTCGCCATTATAAGTGTTTGCAGTAATATAAAAGCCAAGACTACTTTGTAATGATTCTGGTATGTTAGAAAATTTAGTTGCAAATTCTCCACCACTGTTACGGCCATGTGCTACATAAGTGTGAAAAACGAGTTTTTGATTTTCTATATCAATAATATATAATCTCTTTTTAAGGGAAGATTGGCTGAAATCACAAATAGTCAGGTACTTATTAGAAGGAATTAATTTCTTTTCTGCCAGGTTCATAAATCCTATCCATGCATATGAAAAAGCTTCCGGAGATAAACCATATTCCTTTAATTGAAGGGAGCCATATAATATAGCTGCTGTTTCAGAAAAAGAGTTAATTGAATTTTTATTTACGGAAGGGGAATCGGCAACAACAACTTTTTCATTTTGCAGATCATTTGTTGCAGGCGGGATTATGGCAAATGAACTGCACATAAATCCCAGGGATATTGGAATTATCAGTTTTATCACTCAGGGTACGGTTTTTCTCTGATATGACTTTTTTAAAGTCTTTGTATCAGATTGGATATTATAAACGTAAGACGATGCAAAATATTATGTGAATATTAAATAAGCAAGTATTAATGTATTGTTTTTTAATTCTTTGCGAAGAAATACGCAACTGGTTGAAATAATTTACTGGAAAAAATACGTTGTGCTATATGTTTATACTTATTAAGCGTTGATGCTACAATATAAAATAGGTTATCATCAACCTTTAATTTTCCATTATTTTATTTATCTCTCTTTTTTTAGAAATAAACTCACTGGAATAAATCCGCAACAGTAACATAAATAATGAAATTAGCAGCGGGCCGAAGATAAGTCCGATAAAGCCAAACAGGTTTAATCCGATAATAACACCGAATACTGTTGTCATGGGATGTACATTACCAATTTTTCTGAGTAAAGAAAAACGCAAAACATTATCTACTGTTCCTATCACACCAAATCCAAAAATTATCATGGCGATTCCCTGGCCGGTTTGTCCATTTGCTAAAAAGATAATGATAAGTGGTATATAAGCCAACGCAGCACCGATTACCGGCAGCATACCCGCAATACAAGTAACACCAAACCAGAAGAACGGCTCTTTAACACCAATAATAATATAACCGACCAATCCAACTAATCCCTGTGCTATGGCTACTACGGGAATTCCTACTGCATTGGATACTACCATCATGTTCACTTCTTTTTCCAGTTTGGACACATTATCATCATGCAACGGAATATATTCATACATCACTTTTTCCATCTGGCGGCCACTGACGAACATGAAATACAGGATGAAGTACATAAAAAATATTGCCAGTAGTGAATTAAAAGTTGCCCCTAATATTTTGGGTAATAATTCAGCTATGGAAGCTCCGAGCTTGTTGATATTTTCATCACTCAGGATGGTTACATTAAATCGTTGCTCCAAATCGCTGGCCACTTTCTTTAATGCGGTTACTAATTCTGTAGAATGCTCAACAGCATAAGCCACTTTGCCCGACAGCATATTTACCAGCAAACCAACAGGAAGCAGTATCGCAATAAGAGAAATAAACATTAACAGCAGTGCGGCAGCTCCGCGACGCCATTTTTTCTTTTCTGTCAGGTAAAACATCCAGCGGCGCATTAGAATATATAAGGTAACAGCACCAAGTAAAGCAGGTAAAAAAGAATATAGTTCCAGGAATAAGACAATCCCCATAAATAGAATAAGAAATATGAAAAGGATTTGTCGTATCCGGTTCGAGTCTATGTAATTGCTGTTCATACTTAAAGATATATTACTAAGTTAGAAAGGATTTTTGTATAAAAATGTATTCGGGTAAAAGATGAAGTCTTCAGAAAAAAATTCTGTTCAACTTTCTGCTTAGACTATTATTTCCTTCCATTTCCCTTTTTTGAAATAATAATAGGCGGCGATAGCCAGCACCGTTTCGGCAACAGGAATGGCAATGAAAGCACCTGTTACTCCCATTTTAAAAACTTTTACCAACAGGTAGGCTAAAGGCACCTGGAAAAACCAAAAACAAAACAAGTTGAGCCTCGTGGGAGTTTTGGTATCGCCTGCACCGTTTAATGCTTGTATCATTACCATTCCAATTCCATAAAATATAAAACCGGTTCCTATTATTTGTAAAGATTGTGCCCCGTAATGCAGGTCTTCCGGAATATTTGTAAAAAAACTGATGATCGGTTTGGCAAAGAACAGGAACAGCAACATTACAAAGGTCATAAAGATGGCATTGTATTTTGTTGTAAGTAACACACTTTTTTCTGCCCGGTCAGTCTGTTTGGCGCCAAGGTTCTGGCCTACCAATGTTGCAGCTGCATTACTTAATCCCCAGGCAGGTAAAATAAAAAATACCAGGTTACGGATAGCAATCTGGTAACCGGCTGATGCATGTGCTCCGCCTGTTACAGCTACCAGTTGCGACAAGACAATCCAGCTTCCTGATGCAATGATGAATTGCAAAGTGGCAGGCCAGGCAATTTTTATCAATGATTTCATCAGGGGGAAGTCAATAATAAAATGTTCTTTACGAAAGCTTATAGTATTCTTTTTATTGTAGAACAAATGATAACATTGATAGATTACCCCTGTGCCTCTGCCAATAACGGTGGCAATAGCAGCACCTTTTAAACCCATTTCCGGAAAGGGGCCGTATCCGTTTATAAGCATGGGGCATAAAAAAATATTAATAAGACTGGCAATCCATAAGCTCCGCATAGCCATGGCTGCATTACCAGCTCCCCGGAAAATACCATTAATAAGAAAAAGCAGGATAATCACTACGCTGCCTCCCAGCATGATTCGGGTAAAAACGGTTCCATCTTTTACCACTTCAGGTCCGGCACCCATCAGACGAAGAATATCCGGTGCAAAAATAAAACCTGCAATACTGATAAAAACGGTAGCAATTAAAGACATGATTAATGCCTGCATACCGGCATGAGAAGCGGCATCCGGATTCTTTTCTCCCACTCTTCTGGCTACCATTGCTGTAGCAGCTGTACTTAACCCGATTGCCAGCGAGTAAACAATGGTAATGACTGATTCTGTTAAGCCTACGGTTTGTGTGGCATTGGAACCCAGTTTGCCTACAAAAAAAATATCTACCACAGCAAAAACAGATTCAAGACTGAGTTCAAGAATCATTGGTATAGCTAAAATTACAATGGCAGCCTTAATGTTTCCCTGTGTATAATCATACTCACCTCCCCGGAAAGACTGCTTTACCAGTGAAATAAAATAGGAGAGTTTATTTGTAAATGTTTGAAACGACATTATGAAAATCTTTAGTAATAATAAAAAGAAAAATCGTAAGGCAAAAAATTATTGCCGGTTGATAAGAATAAAAATGCTTCAGCGGAGAAATAGTTAGCAGGCTGAGTGAGTAGCGACTTTCATATTCGTTTGTTTAAGAGAAAGACGAAGATAAGATAAAAGTTAAATTATCAGATTTCATTCAGGGGTGAAAACAGGGCAGACGTATTAAAAAATCAGGTTAATAAAGAACACGGATGACATGGATTAAACAGATTTTAGATAGTTAATCCGGATGATTTTCGTGGTGATCAGAGAATGGAATACATAAATATTATGAAGAAGTATCAGCAAATTCTTGGCAGTTGTTCACCAGGCAAGTAATTCACCATTCGTTTTCCGCCTATGGAACTTTTCAACACAACTTTTCCCGGGTTGTCTGTATTTACTTCGCCAATGATAGCTGCATTGCTTCCATTTTCATCCTGCTTCAGCATTTCCAGGAAATCGGCAGCGATTTCATTTTTTACGATTGCCACAAACAATCCTTCATTGGCAATATAAAGCGGATCCAGCCCCAGCATTTCACAAGCTCCTTCCACCTGTGGATCTATTACTATTGCAGATTGATTTATATGGAATCCCAAATGAGTGAGATCTGCAATTTCGTTTAATACAGAAGCCAGGCCGCCCCTGGTAGGATCCCGGAGAAACTTAATATTATGGCCAAATTTATCTAACAGTTTTATTACTGTATGGTTTAAGGCTGCGGTATCACTTTCAATGGCTGTTTCAAACTCCAGCCCTTTCCGTAAACTCATAATAGCAATACCATGTGCCGCTAACTTTCCACTGATGATAATTTTATCACCGGCTGTTATATTGTTATGATGAATTTTTGCATTGGGATGAACGACGCCAATTCCGGATGTGTTGATGAATATTTTATCACCCTTTCCTTTTTCTACCACCTTTGTATCCCCGGTTACTATTTTCACATTTGCTTTGTCAGCCGCCTCTTTTATGCTCACTAATATTGTCCAGAACTCCTCCATTGTTAATCCTTCTTCCAGGATAAAAGCAAGAGAAAGATATTTGGCGCTGGCACCACACATCGCCAGGTCATTTACTGTGCCATTAACGGCCAGGTCGCCAATATTTCCACCCGGGAAAAATACGGGTGTTACCACATAGCTATCTGTACTAAATGCAATATCGCCTGACAAATAAAAAGAAGCCCCATCATGTTGCTGATCCAGCAAATCGTTTTTGAAAATTTCGAATACACCACTTTGTAATAAACGGTGTGTAAGCAATCCGCCACTGCCATGGCCCATGGTTATTACATCAAAATCAAATTTTGGCATGGGACATTGTAATTGTATTTTAATATGCTCACTCATTATGTTTATTTAAATGAATAGTGTAAAACTTAGCCTTGCAAATAAAGGTGTTCCTGGTGTAAAATGGATTTCAGAAACAGGGGCTGGTTCACCCTGTAACCGGCTTTCTGTATCAAATTGGGTTTCTTTCCATTTTCTGTTAAAAATATTTTGTACGGCTATGCCTGCTTCCCATTTTTTTTGTGTATAGTTAATAGCGGCATCTGTAATAAAATAACCTTTGGCTGTTACTGAATAATCTTCATTAGCAGGCCTTTTATCCATAAAGCGGTAACGAATACTTCCGTTCCAGCCGCTGGCTTTGCGATATGTTATACCTCCACTGCTTGTAAACCTTGGGGCTAATGGAAGATAGCTTTCTGCTGAAGGAACCTCCAATGCCCTGGGATTAGCAACAGTAATATCTGCATCTGCATATAAATTCTTCACTACTTCATATCGCAATGACATATCCCAGCCAATCCTTTGTGTTTTTCCGCCCGGCTCCACCACACCTTCGTCTCCCACAAAAACAAATTCCTGTTTCATCCATAAATACCAAAGTGCTGTTTGAATGACTGCCTTGTTGCTCAATTTAATAATACCTCCCAAGTCACTACCCCATGCAGGAGTTACTACCTCTCTTCCGTTTTGAGCTACAGCAACACGGGTATCATTGCTATGAAAACCCTGTCCATTATACCAGTAAACCTGTACCTTATCATTAATCCGGTAATTAAAATTTAATTTGGGACTTACAATAAATGAGCTGGACGAACCGATGCTATTACCGGCAAGTTTGTCTGTATAATGATTGGAGAAATAGTCACCACGTAATCCGGCTGTTATTTCGAAATTATTGTTGAGAATAAATTTTTCTGAAACAAAAAATCCGGCATTCAATTCGTTTACATTTCCCAACATCAGGGATTTTGTAACGATGGACCTGTCTTTTGTTCTGGATAATTCAAGATTACTTATTCTGTCAAAGCGAATCTGCACTCCGGTATTTGTTTGTGTTTTAATATTTCCCCATACATGGTTCTGCGTGTAAGATCCATTATAACCGGCAATACTCCTTTCTTCTTTTTGTCTTATCTGGTCACCATTAACAGGGTCTTCCTTAAAAAAAGTAAAATTGGAGTACAATTCAAAAATGTATTTGCTGAAAAATAGTTGATTCCTGATTACTCCACCATTATTTAAGTTGGTTGTCAACTCTGCATTTGCATTATATCTTCCCGTAAGTCCTCCTTCTTTATTATCGATAGCTCCAAAGAATCCAATGGAGCCATCCGCAACTGCACGGTCAGGAATTTGTCCGCTTGCATTCCATTTGCTGCTAAAAGCACTTACCATTGCTGTAACCGAAGAGTTATGACTTATTTTTCCATGATATTTTACAAATGAATTGATGCGGTTAAAATTCTGGGGACTTTCAAAATATCCTTTTGTAAATGAAAACTCACTGGCTATATAAAGACTTTTATCCCGGATGTCTTTTTTTGTCTTTAATAAATTTATTCCTGCAATACCTCTGAATGTACCGAACTGCCCCCCTTCAATTTTTGCAAAATTATTATCAAGAAAATTTTTGGTTTTGAAAGATACATAACCTGCAGTGGCGAGATTGCCTGTATTGGCAAAATAGGGGCCTTTGTTAAAATTGACTTTTTCAATCAGTTCGGGAATTACAAAATGTAAATCTGCATATCCCTGTCCATGCGCATGGCTTACCATATTTACCGGCAGACCATCCACACTAATATTAATATCGGTGCCATGATCAATATCAAATCCGCGAATAAAAATCTGCTCTGCTTTACCACCCCCTGCATGCTGTCCGATAAACAAACCGGGTACTATCCGTAGTACTTCCTGCGAATTTACAATGGGGCGAAGATGAATATCCAGATCGCTGATAGTTTTGAAAATTCCTTTGTTAGATGATGCTCTGACAACCACATCAGAAAGTGTACTTACTTTTGGACTCATGTACACAATAGCATTTTCTTTTGTTAGTATTAATGAAGACAGTACAATGGTTTGTGTTTCAAATCCAATACCTGAAATAGTTAAGTTCAAGTCTTGCTTATACATTTTAGGAAGTCCCACAAAACCACTTTCATCTGTACTTGCTGAAAATTTATTATCAGATGATATAACAGAAAGATCCTGAACAGGCACTTTGGTTTCTGCATTAATAAAATAAATTCCCTTTAATATTTGCTGAGGAAAAACAGCGGTACTACAAAAAGCAAAAGCAATTAATAAATAAATCCGTTTCATGTTCACCTCATTTTCAATTTGAATCACTGTAATGATAATATGCTGCACAGGATCCTTCGCTGCTTACCATCGGTGCTCCCAATGGATGTTCGGGTTTGCATTTAGTTCCAAAATTGGGACACTGCTTTGGTTTTTTTAAACCTTTCATAATATCACCACTGATGCACTCTTTGTTTTCTTCGGCCAATGGTATATTCAGATTAAATTTCAACCGGGCATTGTAATTTTTATACCGGCTATTTACTTCGTATCCACTAAGTGGAATAGGACCGATGCCCCGCCATACACGGTCGCTAATTATAAATACTTCATGTATGGATTCTTTCGCCAGTATATTGCCTTCCTGCTGCACAGACCTGGCATACTGGTTTTCAACTTTGTATTCCCCTTTTTCCAGTTGCAGTACGGCCATTAAAATTCCCTGCAACAAATCCAATGGTTCAAAGCCGGTAATCACCATTGGTATTTTATATTTTTCAGCTATCGGATAGTATTCATCTAATCCCATTATGGTACACACATGACCGGCAGCAAGAAAGGCGTCAATTTTATTTTCCGGATCACTCAGCAAGGCTTCCATGGCAGGAGGTACCAGCACATGAGAGGCGAGAATGCTGTAATTGAGAACACCCAGTTTATCAGCCTGTATTACACTTAGTGCATTAGCAGGTGCGGTTGTTTCAAAACCTACGGCAAAAAATATTATCTCTTTACCAGGATTCTGTTGTGCAATCTGAACAGCTTCGAGTGGAGAATATAAAACTCTGATATCAGCACCTTTTGTTTTTACTTCCAGCAGGCTTTCTTTGGAGCCGGGTACACGGAGCATATCACCAAAAGAACACATGATTACATTTGGTAATTGCGCTAAAAAAATAGCTTCATCTATTACACTTACACTGGTTACACATACCGGACAACCAGGGCCATGCACCATGGTAATGTTTTTGGGTAATAAATCAAGGATGCCATTTTTTACCAGGCTATGTGTCTGTCCACCGCATATTTCCATAAGCGTCCATGGCTTTGTGGTTACCCGATGGAGTTCCTGGAAATAAAGTTTTGCCTGTTCCGGATCCCTGTATTCTGATAAATACTTCATGAATGTTATGCTTAATTGCTTTTTACGTAAAATTGATTAATCAGGTTTATTTTCCAGTTCGTCCATTTCTCCAATCTGTTTCAGGTATTCTAAAGTGATCTTTGCTTCTTCCTCATCAATTTTGCTGATGGCAACTCCGGCATGAACCAATACATAATCACCAAGGGCTGCTTCTTTTACCATACTCAGGTTTACTTCTTTAGTAATACCACCAAAAGAAACTTTTCCCATACGGAAGGTTTTATCGGATTCGTTACTGATAGAAAGTATTTTTCCGGGAATTGCTAAACACATAGTATTAATTTTTATTTTTTGTAAAATGGTAATAAGCCAGCTGGCCAAATCCGATGCATTCATCATTGGGGCTTAGCTGACGATGCAGGAATAATTGCTTCTTTTCTGACAAAAGTTCATTGACAATATCGGTTAAAAATGCATTCTGAAAAACACCGCCGCTAAATGCAATTCGATCAATACAAAAATAATCACTTACTATGGAAATTGCATTAGCTAATGAGTAAAAGATTTTTTTTGCCATGTAACTGCTGTTAACATTTTTACAGATGTCCACGATTAATTCTTCCAGGAGTATTGAAAAATCAAGGCGGTTGTTTTTCAAAAAAATTGAATAGTAACTAGTGACAGGCTGTTCACATTTTCTTGCAGCAGCTTCCAGTCTCATAGCCGCTTCTCCCTCATAGGTATTGATATGGCAAATGCCTATTAGTGAAGCGATGCCATCTAAAAATCTTCCCATACTGCTGGTAAGTAATTCGGCAGGGTGATTAATTAATTGCCGGTAATATTTCCACTCCGTTTCAGAAAAATGAGCTTGAATAATATGTTGTTTGGCCGGTAGAAATTTTAACAGGCTCAGGGCACTTAACCTGGGCTCCCGGTTCATTTTATCGCCCAGTAATTGAGGAAAATAATCCAGTTGTGCAACCCGCTGCATCTTATTTTTTTCAAACACAAAAAATTCGCCGCCCCATATTTGTTTATCATCACCATATCCGGTACCATCCCAGATTACTCCCAGTACCGGCTCAGTTGTATTCAGTAAATCATTCTCGGCCAGCACTGCTGCAAAATGTGCTTTATGATGTTGAATGGTTACAAACTGTAAATTATTTTGCTGTGCTATTTCTTTCCCCTGCTCAGAAACAAAATAACCCGGATGACTATCAGCAAGAATAAGCGAAGGCTTTGTTTGTAACAGCTTCAACAAATGATTGGCTGTATTGTTAAATGCAGATTGCGAAGCAAGATTTTCCTGGTTACCCAAAAACTGGCTGATATATAAATGTTGTTGGTCATGAATGGCAAAAGCACTTTTTAGTTCTCCACCCATGGCAAGAATGCAATCAGAAGTATTTTCAAATGGATTAGGAAAATAATTGGGTGCAAGGCCGCGGCTTCTGCGTAAAATAATTTTTTGTCCTGATGAAGTTATTTGCATTACACTATCATCCTGCGGCAGCATAATATCTCTTTCGTAACTGATTATATAGTCTGCAATGCCGGCAAGTAATTCAATAGCTTCTTCATCTTTATAAATAATAGGAGAACCACTGATATTGGCACTGGTAGCAATTAATGGTTTTGCAAATGCATTGGCAATTAACAATAGCAATGGCGAGCAGGGGAGCATTAAACCAATTTTATCCAGTCCGGGTGCAATAGCTTCAGTGCAGATTCCGCTTTGCGGAGTTTGTTTTAACTGGCAAAGTACAATTGGCGCTGCTTTATCTTTTAAAGCTGCTTCCTCTGCAGCCGATATATAAACATCGGCACCAGCAGTTGCAATATCCGCATACAATAATGCAAAGGGTTTTGCAGGGCGATGTTTTCTCTTTCGCAATTTTTGAATAGCTGATTCGTTACCCGCATCACACAACAATAAATATCCGCCAATTCCTTTTACCGCTGCTATTGAACCTGCCGCTAATTCTTTATTAAGTTTTTTTAAAATAACATTTGTTTCATTGCTGTGTAATTTTCCCGCAGCATCAAATAAATGCATTTGTATGGCGCAATCGGGACAGGAGTTGGTCTGGCTGTAATGCCGGCGGTTATATACATCATTGTATTCTGTGGTACACCCACTGCACATTTCCATTTCACACATGGTGGTATTATATCTTTCATAAGGCAACTCCTGAATTATTGAATACCGGGGTCCGCAATGAAGACAAGTGGTAAACGGATATTGATACCGCCTGTTATTATTATTCAGCACTTCTGTTTTGCAGGATTCGCAAATGGCGAAGTCGGGTGTAAGAAGCAAATCTGTTTTTGTGTTGACGTTTTCAGTAGTTATGATAAAAGAGTGAAATGATTTGTGTGCTGTTTCTTTCAGATTATGAGAAGTGATAACTGCATTTACCGGAGGCGATTCAATAATAGCCTCATAAAATTGCCGGGCAACTATTTCTGTTGCGTTGAATTCAATATGAACACCATTTTTGGAATTACTAACCCAACCGTTAATACCTGTTTTTTCTGCTATTTTAAATACATGTGGTCTGAATCCTACTCCCTGTACAAGGCCGCCGATATGGATATAATAGGTATTCATGGTGACATATCAGGCTGTCACCGGCGCAGCAACTTTAGCTTTCAGCCAATTGTACCAATCCTGCATACCTTCTCCGGTCTGGCAGCTTAGTTCAATTATTTGAAGCTGGTGATTTACTCTTTTAGCATATTCTTTTGCCTTTTCTATATTAAAAGGTACATAAGGCAACAGGTCGGTTTTATTGATGATACAAAGGGTGGAAGTATGAAACATTTCCGGATATTTCAGCGGCTTGTCTTCCCCTTCTGTTACACTTATTATTACCACTCTTTCTTTTTCTCCCAGGTCAAACATGGCCGGACAAACAAGATTGCCGACATTTTCAATAAAGAGTACGGAGTTTTCTGCTGGTTTCATTCCCTGTACGGCATGCATTACCATGTGTGCATCCAGATGACATCCTTTACCGGTATTTATTTGTACAACTTTAGTTCCGGTAGCATGAATGCGGTCAGCATCCAATGTAGTTTGCTGATCCCCTTCTATTACATAGAAATTTAATTCTTCTTTCAGGTTGGCCAATGTTTTTTCCAGCAAAGTTGTTTTACCTGAACCGGGAGAACTAACAAGGTTAATAGCCAATATATTTTTGGCATCCATATATCCCCGGTTTCTTTCTGCCAGTAAATTATTCTGATGCAGAATATCCTGCTCTACCTGCACTACCGTTTTTTCATGAGAGTGTGAATGATTATGATCATGGTCATGATGATGGTCATGAGTATGATGATGGCCAGGCTCATGCATGGTTACATTGCCATTACTGTCACATCCGCAGGTTGCACACATAGAATAAGTATTAAAATGAATAATTTATTTAAATAAGTAATGGTCTATCGGATTATACCAAATAAGTTTTTCAGTCCATCCATTATTCGGCACTATTTCCTCTTTATAAAATAAGCGAATGAATGCGACTATTTTTTTTGTTGCCAGAACTGTCAGCTTTAAAAATAACAGGAACTATAGCTGGTTATTTAGCACTTTTTTCTTTTTTCCTAAAGCGACTAAATAGCAGTACACCACCTGCTGCAGCAATAAGCATTAAAATAAGATGTTCTGGTTCTACAAAATAATGGGTAATAGTAAATCCATGTGTATGTCCATGACCTTCATGGGCAAAACTAATAAATGGCAGAAGGGCAGCTAACAGACTCAGAATAGCAATTTTTTTCATTTTATTCGCTTTTATAAAGTACAATATTATAAAAAAATAAACGGATAGCTATTAAAGAGAAATCATAAACAGGTATGATACTGGTCAGGGCAGGGCATAATAAACAAACGGCTAATAATGAATAAAATACAAAAATGCCGGCTTCTTTAAAAAATTCGGAAGTCAATTGTAATAATGGGGGTGTCGGGAATAAAGAAAAGTATCAGTTATTTTAAGAAATCCTTAGTTCTAAATGCGGATAATTCATACAAATTTCTTTGCCTGAAGTAAGGAACTCAAGTGCAGATTAAAAACGTATGATGTTAAAAATTGTCCAAAATCATGTGAATGATGAACAATTATCATTTGTTTTTGGAATCAGAAGGCTGAATTTTAGTTTATTCCTTAAAACCTAATTTCAGTAATCATGCCTGATGATACACTCCGTAAACTGGAAGAACCCGGACAAACTCAAATGCTCGACCAACTGTGGGAATTACAAAGAAATAAGGGATGTATAAATGATGAGGACATTACTCAGTTGGCACATCGGTTCAACCTGTCTGAAATCGAAGTGGAAGGAGTAGTATCCTTCTACCATTTTTTTCACCGGAAGCCGACTGGTAAATACACTATTTATCTTAATAACAGTATTGTGGCCGACCTGAAGGGTTTCAACCGGATAAAAGAAACTTTTGAAAGGGAAACAGGTGCCAGTTTTGGTTCGGTAGATCGTACCGGAACATTTGGCCTCTTTCTCACACCCTGTATTGGCCTCAGCGATCAGGAGCCATCTGCCCTTATTAATTTCTACCCATTCATTAACCTGAATGCCATTAAAGTAAAAGATACCATTGCTGCTTTAAGAAACGGAGCAACACCTGAATCTATTTGTGATGCTCCTGCTGACCATATCCGATATACACCACCAGATAACAAAAGTGTTTTCTTCAAAGAATTTATTAATGGAAAAGCTTTAAGCAATGCAGTTGTATTAGGTGCGGAAGGTGTAATTGAAGAATTAAAAAAAACGGAACTGGCTGGTCGGGGTGGAGCTAATTATCCCACCTGGACAAAATGGAACGCTGCCCGGCTACAGCCATCTTTACCCAAATTTGTAATCTGCAATGCAGATGAAGGCGAGCCCGGAACTTTTAAAGACAGGGTACTGATGAATACACAGGCGCAATCACTTATTGAAGGAATGATCATCTGTGCCTATACTGTTGGTGCTGAAAAAGGAATCATTTACCTGCGGGGAGAATACCAGTGGCTGAAACATAAACTGGATTCAGCAATTCAGGAATACAGAACTGCCGGATTGTTAGGTACCGATTGCGGACAAAACAAAGGATTTAATTTCGATATCAGGGTACAGGTTGGTGCCGGTTCTTATGTATGCGGTGAAGAAACAGCCATGCTGGAATCATTGGAAGGCAAAAGGGGAGAACCAAGAACCAAATGGTTTTACCCAGTGGAAAAAGGCTATCTGCAACAACCAACCGTAATTAATAATGTAGAAACTTTCTGTGCTGCTGCCCGCATTATTGAAATGGGTGCAGCCGCTTATATGCAACTTGGCATTCCCGGCTCCCCCGGTACAAAATTGATCAGCGTTTCCGGCGATTGCAGATTACCGGGTTTATATGAAATTGAATGGGGAATGACGGTGGCGGAACTGCTTGAGCTATGCGAGGCAGAAGAACCTTATTACATTCAGGTGAGTGGCCCTTCGGGAGAATGTATTTCAATGAAAGAAAAATATCGGCGCATATCAATGCTCGACCTGCTGGCCCGGAAAGATATACGCTGCGGTGGATCATTCATGATTTTTAATAAACAAAGGGATCTGGTAAAAGTGTTGCTTAATTTTTCAGAATTTTTTAAATCAGAATCATGTGGTATCTGCACACCTTGCAGGGCTGGCAGTTTTATTATACAGCGTAAACTGGAAAGACTTAATAATGGATTGGCTAATGAAACAGACCTGAAGGAAATAAAAAGCTGGGGTACCATCATGAAAAATACCAGCCGTTGCGGGCTTGGTAAAACAGCCACTAATAGTTTGATCTATGGTATGGATAAGTTTCATGATTATTTTTTAAGCAAACTGGATAAAAACTTTAACGGGCTGAACCTGAAGTTTGATATGGATGCAGCAACGAAAGATTACGAGAAATATAAAATTTGATATGTTATGTCTAAAATGGTAAATATAACAATCGATGGACAACATTTCCAGGCTGAAGAAGGAACGAATCTGATGTTAGTAGCGAAGGAAAACGGCATTTTTATTCCATCACTTTGTTACTATAAACATATAGAGCCACCGCTTGGCAGTTGCCGGGTTTGTACCTGTAAAATAAATGGCAAATTCGGACCTGCCTGTACAGAGAAAATTAAAGAAGGCCTGGCTGTGGAAGTAAATACACCAGAACTAATAGACACCCGGAAGGCATTGGTGGAAATGATGTTTGCAGAAGGAAATCATATCTGCCCTGCCTGCGAAAAAAGTGGTAACTGCGATCTGCAGCACATGGGCTATGAACTAGGGATTTCTTCCACCCGTTTTCAGCATTTGTTTAAAGACCGCATTATTGATTTTAATCCAACCAGGATGGTAATGGAACATAACCGGTGTATTAAATGCCTGCGTTGTGTGGTGGATGTTAAAACAGATGATGGGAAAAAAGTTTTCACTTACCAGAACAGGGGCAATGAAACATTTGTTGGAATTGATTATGAACAGGAAGCAAGACTAACTGAAGAGCAGGCTATCAATGCAATGAAAATTTGTCCTACCGGGGCAATCATAGTCAGAGGGGCAAGCATGGCAGCACCTTTTGGCGAAAGAAAATTTGATCTTGTTTCATCACAGAAAGAGTATAACAGAAAAAAAGTTCAAAAGAACCGGCCAACAGTAATGGGCAAAAAAATAGTAGCCACTGTATCATTAGCTGGTTGTTTTGGATGCCATATGTCTATGCTCGATATAGATACCGAGTTGCTTGATGTACTTGAATTGATTTCATTTGATAAATCACCATTGACAGATTTTAAAAAATTTACATCCCGTTGTCATATCGGAATTATAGAAGGAGGATGCTGTAATTCAGAAAATATTGAAACACTCCGTTATTTCAGGGAGAACTGTGATATACTGGTAGCATTGGGTGAATGTTCAGTCTGGGGCGGATTACCTACTATGAGAAACTCCATTCCATTAAGTGAGTGTCTCGAAGAAGCCTACCTGAATTCTGTAACCAGCGAACCCGGCAATAATATTATTCCATATCACGAAGACCTGCCCAAAATTCTTGACAGGGTGTATGCCTGCAGCGAGATTGTAAAAATTGACTACTATATTCCGGGTTGTCCGCCTGATGCCAATCATATCTGGAAAGCGGTGAAGAACCTGCTTTGGGGAGATGAGTACTCCATTTTATATTCAGAATTTAAATACGATTAAGAATTTTTATGTGATGAAGCTGATGGAATAATAAAGCTGTTACAATGAAACTGGAAGATTTGGGATATAATGAAAGAATTGAAAAATTCAGGACCGAAAATAATCTTGAAGGATTTGAGGTTGGAAGAGTTGTAGCAGAGCATAAGGAGAGATACACTGTCAGAACTGTTATGGGAGAATTTGATGCGGAGATAACAGGCAATATGAGGTTTTTGGCAAAAAGCAGGGAAAATTTTCCGGCGGTTGGAGATTGGGTTGCACTAACAACTTATGATACGGATTTTGCAATAATACAGGCAATCATTCCAAGGATGTCAGTAATAAAAAGGAAAGCAGTTGCTCAATTTGGTGAGGTTCAGATTATCGCTGCAAATATTGATTATGCTTTTTTGGTACAGGCTGTTGACAGGGATTTTAATATCAACAGACTGGAAAGATACCTGATCATTTGTCATTCTTCTTACGTCACTCCTGTAATTGTACTTACAAAGATTGATTTAATAGATGAGCTCCAGGTTTCTGAAATAGTGAAAAGTATTGAAGTCCGGATCCCAAAAATTCCGGTTGTTTTGATAAGTAGTGAAACAAAGGATGGATATGAGGCACTTAAAAAATTTTTAAAAAAAGGAAAAACATATTGTTTACTTGGATCTTCGGGTGTAGGAAAATCTACTTTGTTGAATAATCTTTCTGGCCGTTTACTGATGAAAACTAATACAATTAGTCAAAGTACAAATAAAGGAAGACATGTTACAAGTCACAGGGAATTAATTGTTCTAGAAGATGGCGGAATCCTGATTGACAACCCCGGAATGAGAGAAGTGGGAATTGCAGATACAACCAGCGGTCTGGAGATCACATTTGACAAAATTTTCAGTCTTTCACGGGATTGTAAATTCAAAGACTGTACTCATACCAAAGAAGTTGGCTGCCGTGTTCTTGAGGCTCTCAATAAACAGGAAATTTCTCTGGCTACTTATGAGAATTACTTGAGAATGGAAAAGGAAAAAACACATTTTGAATCAACAATCTTAGAGAGGCGGAAAAAAGATAAAGGATTGGGGAAGATAATTAGGAATTATAAAAAGTTCATTAACAATAATCAATAGGTAATATAATATGAACAGAAAAATAACCATAGATCCGGTAACAAGAGTGGAAGGCCACGGTAGGGTTACCATACACCTCGATGAATATGGACAAGTAAAGGACTCTTTTTTTCACATTGTTGAGTTCAGGGGTTTTGAACGTTTTATCCAGGGGCATCCTTACTGGGAGGCACCGGTACTTGTTCAAAGATTATGTGGTATCTGCCCGGTAAGTCATCACCTGGCAGCTGCCAAAGCCATTGACCAGATTGTTGGGATCGATCCCAAAGACCTGTCGCCAACGGCAACAAAACTTCGCCGGCTGATGCACTTTGGCCAGGTATTCCAATCCCATGCTTTGCATTTCTTTTACCTCGCATCACCCGATCTGCTATTTGGTGTAGATGCGCCGGTAGAAAAAAGAAATGTAGTGGCCGTGGCGGTAGAAAACAGAGACTTAGCCATTAAGGGAATTACCATGAGAAAGTTTGGCCAGGAAATTATAAAGGCCGTGGCCGGGAAAAAAATCCATGGTATTCTTGCGGTGCCCGGCGGTGTGCATAAAACTTTTTCAGAGATCGAAAGAGACTATTTCCTGGATGGAAAAAATATTGAAAGTATTGATACAATGATAGAATGGTCGCTGGCCATGGTGGACTTTATGAAAGACTATCATGAAAAGAACCGGAAGTTTATGGATGAGTTTGCACAGTTTCCATCAGGGCATCTTGGAATGGTAAACGATGAAGGTGGAATGGATTTGTATGATGGTAAATTAAGGGCTACAGACTTTGAAGGAAATATTACATTGGATGATATCTCTACCGACTTATACGAAGAGTATTTTTCTGAAGCGGTGGCACAATGGTCCTACATGAAATTTCCATACCTGAAAAAAATTGGCAGGGAGAAAGGATGGAACCGGGTTGGACCTTTGGCGAGGATCAACATCTGTGATTTTATCACAACCCCATTGGCAGAAAAAGCCAGGCAGGATTTTATCGCATTTACCGGGAAAAAAATTAATAACAGTACACTATATTCTCATTGGGCAAGGCTGATTGAAGTGCTGCACTGTGCAGAAGAAATAAAATTGTTGCTGCATGACCCTGAACTGATGGGCAATGACCTTGTTCGTAAGGGAATACCCCGGCTGAAAGGTATTGGAATTATTGAAGCACCCCGCGGCACACTTACCCATCACTATGAAGTGGATGAAAAAGGAATGATAACCCGCTGTAACCTGATTGTTTCCACTACTCATAATAATGATGCCATGAATACCGCTGTACGCTGGGTGGCCAATAATGTTATCAGCCGCAAAGGCACTATTACGGATGGATTGTTAAACCAGGTTGAAGTTGCTATAAGGGCATACGACCCTTGTTTAAGTTGTGCTACACAGGCAATGGGCAAGATGCCATTAAAAGCAGAGTTGTACAACCATATAGGAGAGCTGATCGATGAAAAATTTAAAAACTGACCGGGCAAATATTTTACTGATTGCAATTGGAAACAGTGGAAGGAATGATGATGGGCTTGGATGGAAGTTTGCAGACATGGTCCAGCATTCCGTTCACCAGTTGATAGATGTTGAATACCGCTACCAGTTACAGGTAGAAGATGCGTCGCTTGTAAATAAATATGATAAAATATTTTTTGCCGACGCATCACATACTGTTTTTGAAAAAGGGTTTGAAATAAAATCCTGCACACCAGCCGACCATTATTTTTTCTCCTCACATGTGCAGGCGCCTGAAACTATTTTATACCTGGATAAAGAACTGTATGATAAAAGTCCGGAAGCTTTCACCATTGCCATTACAGGAGACAACTGGGGATTAGGAACAACACTCAGTTCCATTGCGGAAAAAAACCTGCAATCGGCATTTAATTATTTTATTAATGATTTTTTACCGGTTGTTCATAAAACTGAAAAATCCTTGCAATAAGGATTTGCTTTTTAAATATTACAGGCGGTCAATTCGGAGGCAATCTGCAAGGGAAAAACGAATACCTTAGCTAAAACATAGAATCATTCATCATTAAAAAAGTATTCAACTACATTGGTTCGTGACACAAACAACCATGGCATTAAAAATATTTTTATGGATACTTCAAGAAGGTTATTTATTAAAAATGTTTCTTTAACGGTTGTATTACTGGCAGGCGGGGGAATAAAATTTTTATCATCAGCAGAAACAAGTGCTTTACGTAAAAAAGTAAAACTTCGTTTTGCTATTGCTTCCGATGGGCATTACGGGCAACCGGGTACCCCTTTTGACGAGAGCTTTAGTAACATTGTAAATGAGATAAATCATTTTCATCAGCAACATCCCCTGCATTGCAGTATCATCAATGGCGACATTATACATAATGAAAAAGAACTGCTCGCCAAATCAAAACTTCATTTGGACAAATTATCCATGCCTTATCATACGGCAAAGGGCAACCACGATATGATGAGTGATGCTTACTGGACAGAAGTTTGGGGAACTGCTCCCAATCATACAGTGGTTTACAATACCACCACGTTTATTATTGCCGATACTTCCAACGAAGAAGGAGAATATCTTTCACCGGATTTAGTCTGGCTGCAGGCACAATTAGAACAATCAAAGCACCAAAAAAATGTTTTCCTGATACTGCATATACCACAAGCAAATTGGACGAACAATGCCATTGATACACCGGCATTTTTTGAATTGATAAAAAAGTATAAGAATATTAAAGCAGTATTTCACGGGCATGAGCATGACCAGGATGGAGTAAAAATGCAAGACAATATTCCCTTTTTATTTGATTCGCATTTTGGCGGCAACTGGGGCACTGCCTATAAAGGGTTCAGGGTTGTAGAAGTAATGAATGACAATTCAATTCTTACTTATATAATGAACCCGGTGCAAAAAATTAATGAGCTGGTATATTAGTGATGTAAAGCTGCAATCATAAGTGGAGATACGAGCAAGAGCATTAGAAATACATATTTCTATCATTAAATATACATAAACTGCTCCTTTCTTTTATCAGTGAAAATAGGATCGATATTATTGAAAAAATTAATTAAAGATGCCGTGTTCTTTATTTTCAGTTTTTTGAGAATATTGTATCGATGCGTTTCTACCGTTTTCGGGGAAAGGTTGGTACTAATAGCAATTTCTTTTGAAGTTAATCCTTCTTTGATAAGATTAATCATCTCAAATTCCCGTGTTGTCAAACAGGCCTGTGTCTTATTAAAAAAAAAATTATCGTCAAAAGCTTCTTTTATTTCTGTGCACACATATACCTGGTCATTCATCACTTGCTCAATGGCATTGAATATTTCAAGTTTTGATGAATTTTTAGTAACATAGGCTTTAGCTCCCAGTTGTAACATTTTTTTAGCATAGGCAGGACTGTTATGCATAGAAACAGCAATGATCCTGGTTTCGGGTGAAAATTTCTGTATCAGCGGAACTGCATCAAAACCGGAACCTTTTGCCAGGTTGATGTCCAGCAAAACAATATCCGGCCTTTTGATTTTGATCATTTCAATAGCTTCATCCAATTTCCCGCTTTCTCCGATCACATTAATGGTTTTATTTTCCCTAAATAATGATATGTACATTTCTACAATTAATTTATGATCGTCAACTATAAAAACGGTAATATTTTTCATTGTATATAATTTTCAATCTTTTGTTGCTTGAACTTAAAATTTAATCACGTAAAACAAAAACCTGATCAATAAAGTAAAGATTAAAAGTAAATAGGCAGGAAAAAAGAATAAGCAGGCATTTAATTTTCTTTAGTGATTATTTTTAAATGTGCATAGGTATAAATACTTAATAATACAAACTTGGTAAAAAATAGTTTTTCTTTAAGAATATATTATTCTTTTATATGCTTCAGCGGATGTTGGAATTTGCAATGGACTCAGAATGAAACATCAGAAGTATTGATGAAATTTATAAGGGAAGAAGTATTTTTTACGTTTAACTTTTTATGAATATTATGCCGGTGTACTTCCACGGTACGGGTTGAAATCTTCAATATCGAAGAAATTTCTTTGGATGAAAGCCCTTCTTTGATTAGTTTGATGATTCCGATCTCCCGTAGTGATAAATCATTTATACTGGGTTCTTTTAACCGGTCTCTTAGCAACTGATCTGATAAAACATCTTTTATTTCTGAACAAACATATTTATTGCCCTTCATCACCTCTTCAATCGCCTTAAATATTTCTACATAGGATGAATTTTTCGTTATATACCCTTTGGCTCCCAACTGGAGTATTTTTTTTGCATAGACCGGTTTGTTGTGCATAGAAACAGCTATGATCCTTGTACCCGGAGAAAACTTCCGGATCAGGGGCACTGCATCCAGACCCGAATCTGGCCCCAGGTTAATATCCAGTAATACAATATCGGGTCTTTTTATTTTGATTATTTCAATTGCTTCAGCTAATGTTCCGCCTTCTCCTGTTATTTCAATTTCGCTATTACCGGCAAACATGATTGTCCACATTTGACGGAATAATTTATGATCATCAACTACTACAATGGTAGTTTTTTTCATGCTGGTTCTGTTTTGTTGTTAACGGGAAAATTAATTTCAAGAGTACAGCCCTGTCCTGGGGCGGAAATGATTTTCATATTACCGGTATAAAAATCTACCCTGCTTTGAATATTTTTTAGCCCAATACCCTTTCTGGTCCGGGTGGTATCAAACCCTATACCATTGTCCGAAACGGATAGAAATATGGTGTTATCATCTTTTTTTAAACTGATTAAAACCTTTGTGGCCCCGGAGTATTTAAAGATGTTATTCATTTGCTCCTGAACAATGCGGTATATTATTAGTTCTATTTTTTTGTCAAAAGGTTTGTCACTATCTATTTCATTAGATAAATTTATCTGTATTTTTTTACTGATATTCATTTCAGTAATCAATTCCTTCAAAGCATTCTTAAGACCAATATCACCCAGGTCAGGTGGCACCAGTGAGTGAGATAGCTTCCTGATCTCATCCATTGCAAGCGTCACATGCTCGAAACTTTTTTCCACCAGTTCGTCGGAATTTTCTTCTTTTAATTTGACCATACCCAGGTACATTTTTACTGTAGCAAGTATCTGGTTAATGTTATCGTGTAGCTCTATGCCCAGTTCATTTTTTTCTTTTTCCTGCGACTCAATGGCAATTTCTGTTATTAATTTATGATGTTTGATCTGTTGCTGAACCAGTTTTCTTTCCAGTCTTTTCTTTTCTGTTATATCAGTCATCGCCCCAATCATGCGGTAGGGGTCACCCTGTTTATCATAAAGGATAAACCCC
>JBARSW010000288.1:0-6148 GCA_049644925.1 Chitinophagaceae bacterium
ATGGAAGTATTGGTGCTATCAGTACAGCTGATGTTACAGTAAGTGAATTGAAAAACTTTTATTCCGGTGAACCTCCGGTTGCAATGGTAAAAAATGAAGAGGAAGAAGTTCTCACCGGCTCTAATGGGTTTGCATTCTCCCCAAAGATTACTGAATCCGGCAATGCCATACTTTATATTAATCCGCATGTTACTTTTTATTTCCGCCCGGAAGTACATATGGTAAGTAATGAAGGTTTGAATGCCTATGGTGCTGTTACCTGGGGACAGCCTTTTGTTTATCAGGGTTTCAACGAGCATTGTGGTTGGATGCACACTTCCAGCCAGGCAGATATTGCTGATGCATATATTGAAAAGTTGAGCCGGAAAAATAATAAATGGTACTATGAATATGAAGGAAATTTAAAGCCAACAATCAGTAAAAAAATTTTAATCTGGTATAAAGCAACAACCGGTTATAAAACCAAAACGATTGATGCTCTTTTTACACATCATGGTCCGATACTGGCAAAACGAAACGGACAATACCTGAGTGTCCGTCATAATAACCGGGATACGAAAGGCTTCATGCAAAGCTGGCTTCGCACCAAAGCAACCAGTTTTTCTGCCTTTATAAAAACAATGGATATGGGTGCCAATCCATCTAACAATACTGTTTATGCGGATGCCGAAGGTAATATTGCTTACTGGCATGGAAATTTTTTGCCAAAACGGGATCCGCATTATAACTGGAGTAGACCTGTAAATGGTTCAACGAAATCAACCGAATGGCAGGGTTATCATCCGGTAAACGAAAGTGTACATATTTATAATCCTGATAATGGATGGTTACAGAATTGTAATTCCACTCCATATACAGTTGCTGGAATTAATAGCCCTAAAAAATCTAACTATGCCGATTACCTGGCGCCGGATGGTGAAAATTACCGGGGCTTAAATGCAGTAAGAGTGTTGAGTGCAGCAGAAAATAAATTTACACTGGATAAAGTAATTGCTGCAGGTTACAATAAGCGGCTATTGGCTTTTGAAGACCTGGTACCTGCTTTGATTAAAGCCTATGAGATTTATGGCAAAACAATTTCAGCAACTGACTCATTATTTCTGCAGTTGGCGGAACCTATTGCCATTTTAAAAACATGGGACTATAACTGCGATGAAAAATCCATTGCTACTACCCTTGCTGTTGAATGGGGACAGCAATTACTCCCACAAATAATGCAGAGTAATGGTAACGACATCGTTCAGAAAACAAAAGCATTTTCTATTTTGGCAGGGCCAAATACTCTTCTATTTCCTTTACAAACCACTCTACTTGAGCTGCAATCCAGATATGGAAAATGGCAAATACCATGGGGGGAGATAAACCGCTTTCAGCGAATATCTTCTTCTATCGAAAACGAATTCGATGATAGTAAACCAAGTATTCCTGTTGGTTTTGTTTCCTCCACCTGGGGAATGTTGCCATCCTACAGCAGCCGCATATATCCGGGCACTAAAAAAAGATATGGCGTTAATGGCAATAGCTTTGTTTGTGCGGTTGAATTTGGGAAAAAGATAAAAGCAAAATCGTTGCTTGCCGGCGGCGAAAGCGGAGATCCTGCATCGCCTCATTTCTTCGACCAGTCGATCATGTATAGTAAAGGACAGTTTAAGGAAGTATTGTTTTACAAAGAAGATGTTTTGAAGCATGCAGAAAGAAGTTATCATCCCGGCGAATGATTTTTTTACAAATACAATAGAACTGGAATAAACAATATCTGGTATCAAATCAGTTTAATACACACTCCGAAATACCCGGCATAAAATTGAGAAAAAAGACATTGAATGATATAAAATTTTAATAAAGAAATTTAACAAATTAACCGTCTGCCTTTTTGTTTTCCTACTCCTTTCTTTTTATTTTTAAGATTAATCTTCATGAATATGCGCATGCTATATTTTCTGTTTGTTGCTGTATCCATTTTACACGGAGACCATTGTTTTTCTCAAATAAAAGCAAAAAATATCTGGCCTGTCGTTGGTGAGATATCTACAAAAAATTTTCACTTGAACGCCAGAGCTAGCGAAGGATATATCGCCAACCAGTTTATTTTCGATGATTGTGTAGAAGGCAATTGCAAAAATGGTGAAGGGGTTTGGGCCAGTACCAACTCCAGAAAAGTAGAATTCCGGGACAACGGTAGCCTTGAGCTAACCATCAATTTATACAAAGGAACTTTCTCAGAAGATGGTAAAAAATTCAACGGTAAAAAGCTGGTGTACAATTACACTTTATCCGGCAGTGGCGCCAAAAACAGGGATTTTTATGCCAACAAATTCACTCCTTTACAAACAGTCAATCTTGCTGAAGATTTATCCAAAACAATACTAACCAGTAATTACATTGTTGCCGAAGGCGAAGCCATCCGCACTGAAGGTAAGATGAGCGAAAAAATAATATACAGCTATACGCTGCATGGCATTGGGGCATCAAGAGAAGCCATGACAGAGTTAGGTGCAGCATCTATGCAGGGAAATTATGAGAACGGCCAGTTGCAAATGGCAAAGATTATGGTACAGGATAATTTTCCTGCAAAAAGTTTTACCGGTAAAATGAATTTTAAAAACAAACCATTGGTAGGAAAACTGGAGTTTAAAGATGGCACCTGGTACGAAGGATTTTTTTATGATGGCAAATACAATGGCCCGGGGAAATTAGTTGATACAGATGGTAAAACAATTCAGGGGTTTTGGGATAATGGCGTTTTAAAAGATTCGCAGGAAGTAAATCTTCCGTCTTCGCTTTGGGATTATAACAACAGTAATGATTCAGAATCAAAACCGTTTACCATTACGATTGGAGATAAACCCTATGCTGGTAATTATACCGGGGAATGGAAAGACGGCAAGCCAAATGGCAAAGGCCTTTTCTCCATGCCCTCCAACACTTTTTTCTATGGCCGTTTTGAAAATGGCATGGCAAACGGGTTGGGGTATTTTTACAGTTTATTTAAAACAGAAACCTGGGCTTGCTGCCTGCGGCAGTCAGAGTATGTGTTATCTGGTTTGTTTACCAATAATTGGCTTACTTATGGCAACAAGAGTATTTACGAATATATGTGGTACACCAGCTCTTCAGACCCCAATTACACCAAAGGGTATATTCCGCAGAACAGTTACCTTTTCTCCGGCACATTTAAAAATCATAGCCTTGATGGATGCGGAAAAAGTGTCTTAAAACGATTGAGTAGTGAAACCGAATTATCAAGTACAATGATTGGAAGTTTTAAAGACGGTGGCCTGCATGGCTGGGCCACTGTTGATTATCCTTTTAAAAGACCAGACGACAAATGGAAGGGGAAATACTTCGGGTACTTTATTTATCACCCTGTATCTCCCTATGCTGCAAAGCAAGATCTTATTGCCAGCTTTTACTCCAGCACCCTGCCCAGCGACCCTATCAAATATTATTCTAATTATGAGAAAGAAGTAGAAACTTTTTTAAAAGAAATTACAGCAGGTGAAAGTGTTTGTGATAATATTACAATATCAGAAGCGGATAGAAAGAAGTACACCCAGGATGCTAAAGACCTGGGCTTGTATGCAAGAAAACTGGTAACCAACTATAAAAACCAACCGCCACCCACCACACTGGTTAGTACTTATGAAAATGTGGTAAAAAAATTAAAGTATCCTGAAGGAACTATTATGAGGCTTAAAAGAGAGGGATATTCAATATCTGTAGTTACCGGTTATAGTTTTGATAAACAACTGTACAAGGTAAGCACCGGAACAATTAAAGCGATTTATGGTAAAACAGGAAATTATAAAGGCAGCAAGGATGCCACAGATGTTATCTGGATATCTGAGAAGGATATTGATGCCCGGTATAATATAGAGCCAGGGATGTATCATATTTGCGCTACATGTAATGGCACAGGATATACTACAGGCACTGTACATGGTGGTAACAAGGGTGGCTGGGAAAAATGGACGGATAATGTATTTTATAATAGACCGAGTACTGCATACAGCTATGAAGTAACTACTGGTTGCGGCAGTTGTAAAACAGTAGGGTGGAGATAATCTTAGTTTTTGGGTTGACGCTATTTACAGATATATTTTTTCATTCCTCTTTGACTCAAAAAAGCGAAATTGCAGTATGCGAATACTGATTATTTTTTTATTCCTGAGTTTGTCCACAAAAAACTTTGCTCAGGAAACAGCCGATATTTTAATTACCAATGGAAAAATCATTGACGGCACCGGCAACAGCTGGTATTACGGAAGTATTGCTATTAAAAATGGAAAAATTATCAGCATTAGCAGAATAGCAAATGTAACTGCTGCTAAAACCATTGATGCAAAAGGCCTGATCGTTGCCCCGGGCTTTATTGATGTGCACACACACCTGGAAGATGATGAAGTCAAGGACCCAATGGCAAAAAGTTTTATTTATGATGGAGTTACAACATGCATTACCGGTAACTGTGGCTCCTCGCATATTGATATTGGCAAATACCTGAAATGGGTTGATTCTTTAAAACCGTCTATCAACATTGCCACATTGGTGGGTCATAATGATGTGCGCAAAGAAGTGATGGGCCGGGCCAACCGGGATGCTACACCCGTTGAAATACAACGAATGGAAAATATTGTTGAAAAGGCAATGAAAGATGGCGCAGTTGGATTTTCCACCGGTCTTATTTATATACCCGGCACTTATTCTAAAACACCGGAAATTATTGCCCTTGCAAAAGTAGCAGCAAAATATAACGGCCTTTATGCTACACATATGAGAGATGAAGGAGACAGTGTAACTTTTGCTATTGAAGAAGCATTAACTATTGGAAGAGAAGCAAAAATACCAGTAGAAATTTCTCATTTTAAATTAAGCGGACAGAATAACTGGGGACGAAGTAAAATAACCGTACCAATGATTGAGGCAGCAAGAAAAGAAGGGATTGAAGTAACGATTGACCAGTATCCCTATACAGCCAGCAGCACTTCTATCAGTACTTTAATTCCGGAAGATATTTTAGCAGATGGACAAGATTCCATTAAAGCAAGATTACAAAGGCCGGAAATAAAAAAACAGGTTCTAAAATCTATACAGGCACGGTTAAAGAAAAGAAAACTAAAACACCTGAGCTATGCAGTAGTGTCCAATTACCCGCCAGATACCACATATAATGGAAAAAGTATTGAACAAATAAACCTGATTAAGGGAAGAAAACATAAAGTGAAAGAAGAAGCACAGACGCTAATGGATTTAATGATAAATGGTGGTGCCAGTGCAGTTTTTCATGGCATGAGTGAAGAAGACATTAAACGCATAATGCAATATCCCTTCAATATGTTTGCCAGTGATGCTTCCATCAGAGTATTGGGAGCAGGGGTGCCACACCCAAGAGGTTATGGCACCAATGCAAGAGTACTGGCCAAATATGTGCGGGAAGAAAAAGTGATTTCATTAGAAGAAGCCATCCGCAGAATGACTTCCTTGCCTGCATTAAAGTTTCAATTAAAAGACCGTGGTTTACTAAGGGAAGGCTATGCAGCAGATATTGTGATCTTCGATGAAATAGAAGTAACAGATGTTTCTACGTTTGATAAGCCACATGCTTATTCAAAAGGTTTTCATTTTGTAATAGTTAATGGGGTGCTTACAGTAGATGAAGAAAAACATACCGGAATAAGAGCAGGAAAAGCATTATTTGGACCTGGAAATTAGAATTATTATCATTTATAAATTTATATGAAAAAACAATTAATCATCATTGCATTTTTAATACTGCAAACTTCCATTTTATTTGCACAAAAAATAACACCTGTTGCAACTCCTGAAGCCGCAGGCTTTTCATCAGAAAGGCTGAAACGCTTAGACCGGGAAATGAATGAGTGGGCACAAAAAGAATGGATGAATGGAGGAGTAGCACTTATCATCCGCAATGGAAAGATTGCTTACTATAAAGCTGTCGGTGTTAATGACCTGGATACAAAAGCACCCATGCAGAAGGACGGTATCTTCCGTATTGCTTCGCAAACAAAAGCCATTACCAGTGTGGCAATCATGATCTTATTTGAAGAAGGAAAGCTATTGTTGGATGATCCTGTTTCAAAATATATTCCTGCTTTTAAAAAACAACAGGTGCTGGATAAATTCAATG
>JBARSW010000289.1:0-1609 GCA_049644925.1 Chitinophagaceae bacterium
AAGAAGGAAGCGGCGACATGTATAACAAGGGAGCAAGCCTGATTCATACCATCCGGCAGGTAATTAACGACGACACTCTTTTCAGAAAAATTCTCAGGGGGCTCAATAAAGATTTTTATCACAAAACGGTGGATTCAAAAGATATTGAAAACTATTTCTCCAAAAAATCAGGTAAAGATTTTTCAAAAATATTTGATCAATACCTACGGACTATAAAAGTACCTGTTTTTGAATACAAGATTAAGGGAAGAAATTTAACTTATCGCTGGACAAATTGCGTTGATGGGTTTGATATGCCCCTGTCAATCGGGAATGGCAAGAAATTTTGGTTTTCTGCAAAAACAAAATGGCAGACAATCAAATTACCCATACAATATAAAATGGAAGAAGTAAATAAAAATTTCTATATAACAATCAGGAAATCTAAGTAATCTTTTTGATACACACCAATACCCACTTACCTTTATCGCATGAGTAATATTCGAAGGCAAAGTATTATTTCCTCACTTGTAATTTACTTTGGCTTTGCTGTGGGCTTACTTAACACCTATTTTTTTACAAAAGAAGGGATTTTTACTGAAGCCGAATATGGCCTTACCACAATTTTCATTGCCATCTCATCGCTTATGGCAGTTTTTGCGTCTTTGGCAATGCCCACATATATTTATAAGTTTTATCCCTTTTACAACGACAATCTGCCACCCCGGAAAAATGACATGCTTACCTGGGCATTGCTTGTTAGTACCATTGGTTTTATTCTAGTTGTAATTGCGGGTTTGATATTCAAAAGCCTGGTCATTCGGAAATTCGGGGAAAACTCTCCACAGCTTTTAGTTTATTATAACTGGCTATTTCCTATGGGGCTGGGCATTACCATTTATACTATTCTGGAAGCTTATGCCATTATGCTAAAGAAATCCGTACTCACCACTTATCTGAGAGAAGTACAATGGAGATTATTTACAACCGTACTGATTGTTTTAATGATCACACACACCATTAAAAATTTTGACCTTTTCATAAAACTGTATACGTTCGGTTATCTTTTTATTGCCATTTCTTTATTTGTTTACCTGGCGATAAAAAAGCAATTGATTCTCACCTTTACCATTAGCAGGGTTACCCGTAAATTCATTAAAAAAATACTTACACTTTGCTATTTTTTTTATGGAGCAACAATCATCTTTATCATCTCCAAAGTATTTGATACGATTATTATTGCATCAAAGCTTCCGAATGGTGCTGCAAAAGCTGGTGTCTTTGCAATTGCAACACTAATGACCAGTATTATACAAGCTCCGCAAAGAAGTATTATTGCAGCATCAATTCCACATTTATCAAAAGCATGGAAAGACAAGAATATCAAGTTACTGCAACGTATTTATCAACGATCGTCTCTCAACCAACTTATTTTTGCTTGTGCCATTTTTCTGCTGATATGGCTCAATTTTACCGATGCTGTAATTACGTTTAACCTGAAAGCAACCTATCTCGATGCAAAATGGGTATTCTTTGTGCTGGGAATAACCATGATCATTGACATGGGAACCGGTGTAAATGCGCAGATTATCGCTACATCAAACTATTGGCGTTTTGAACTTACCAGTGG
>JBARSW010000290.1:0-2859 GCA_049644925.1 Chitinophagaceae bacterium
AATGTACTGAGTAAAAAATCTCTTCTTTTCATTTATAACAAATTGATGATAAAAAAGAATATCAGGCTAATTGGTATTCTGATAAATTAAAAATATACTGGAACAATGATTTCAACCGTGTATTGACTGTATTAAAATTGGGTGTTGTCGGGTTGGCAATATAAGCTGACCAGGCATTGGTCCAGTAATAATCCCACTGCTGCCCGGTAAGTAAAATTTGTGCTTTTATCTGGCCCTTTGATTGTGCGGACAAATCATTTCTGAAAAAAATATTGAGTGCTTCATCAATCAGGTCATTCGGATTACCGGGATTAGAAAGTGTTTGCGCAAATGAAACGCAATTGAACTGAACCCTGAAACCATTGCGGAGATAACCGGAATTTATCATTGTATCAGTGTACTGATTGCGTTTAGGCAATGAATCTGAGTTGATCCAGATTTCATGAAATAATGGTTCCTGGTAATAAGCCGGCATGCCGGATACATTGGGTGGGTCATGAAGGTTTTGTCCCATGTTCACCATCCAGGAATAAAAAGTATTCCACAAGCCATAGCTGGTATCCCAATCCGTTAGTACAGGAA
Source organism: Chitinophagaceae bacterium (assembly GCA_049644925.1). Classification (GTDB taxonomy): domain Bacteria; phylum Bacteroidota; class Bacteroidia; order Chitinophagales; family Chitinophagaceae; genus JJ008. Next base: position 583 of record JBARSW010000290.1, read on the forward strand.
AGGCTGTATTCATTTCCCGAAGGGAACCTATAACCTGGTCAGCAGGTGTTTTAATCATACAACCCCGGTTCAGTACATCAAAGAAATGTTCACTTTTAAAAAGGGCAGTAAGAACGGGTTTTATTTCATAATTACCTGTTCTGAAAATATCTGCCAGGGGAGTAATCACATTTGCTTCCGTAGCTGCATCAATAGTATAATAAACAAACCACCGGTAAATTTTCCTGACAAGATATTTTGCCACTTCCTGCTGCGCAAAAATCATCGTTATCAAATCTGCCAGTTCAAGGTCTCCGGCAGTGGCACCGGTTCTTCCGGTAATAACCGTATTATTAAAAAAGGAAGAAAATGTTTTATTAGCTGTAGAATGCCGGTTTGATGTAAACACGGTAGTATAGGTAGTACCATTTACCTGCCAGCCGGTTAAAACTTTTGCAGCTTCTTTCACATCATTTTCTGTGTATTTGGAATCGGGACCCTTGCCCAGCGTAAACAACTCCATCAATTCTCTTGCATAGTTTTCATCGGGAGCTGCTGACTGGTTCAGGTAACCATTCAGGTACCGGAGCATTGAAATATCTTTGGTAATATCCCTGATAAGATTTTTAAAATTACCTAATGCATACTGTCGTATCAGCTGATGCTGTTTATAAGTCCAGTTTGCGTTCCCCACTTCGTTTGATTCATTGCCAAAATGATCCACCCAGAACATAATGAGTTTCTCCCGGATACTTCTGTCCTGGTTTATCAACACACCTGTCCACCATTTTTTATAAGAAGCTCTTCGTTGAGATTGTACTGTACCATCACTGTTAATATCATTTATCCAGGTAGTACCCTGTGTAATATTTCCATCTGGTGTAACACCGGGTGAAGTTGATGTAACATACTCTTTTACCGGAACAGCAGGTTGAGGTGCAGTGGGAGTTAATAATTCATCAACAGCCTGGCTCATTGTCCGGGTTTTAAAATAATCAATATCCGCTTTTTTAGCACCAAACATGGTTCTTTTCAGCAGGTGAATTATTTCCTGGTCGGTCCAGGCTCCGGTATATGCAGCAATACCAGAAGTAGTCCGGAATGGTTTAGCCACTCCACCTTCGTTGCCTTCAGCATGTTTTGTTCTTCGGGCAGTTAAAAAATCTCTTCTATCCATAGCAATAAATGATTTTGGTTCTGGAACGAATTATGACATTAAAAACGGTAAACGGTTTAAATACATTTTAACAAAGATGAAAACCTGCCGTTTCATTTGCAATCGTAAAATACCTTTTTCCTATAATACTTTATAAAAAAAAGCCGGTTCATTATATACCGGCTTCTATTCTTTTATAAAACAAGCATTTACAAATTCTCAATAATTCCTGCAATTCCCTGCCCACCCCCCACACAGGCAGTAATCATTCCATATTTTTTATTCAGTCTTTTCATGTCATGCAGGTTTTGTATGGTTAGTTTACAACCTGTACATCCTAAGGGGTGGCCCAGTGCAATAGCACCGCCATTGATATTTACTTTTGTGGGATCTAGTCCGGCTTCCCGGATAACTGCCAGCGATTGTGAAGCAAATGCTTCATTCAATTCAATCAGGTCAATTTGCGAAAGATTCATTCCTGCTTGTTTCAACGCCTTAGGAATAGCTGCCACAGGTCCAATTCCCATGATGCGTGGATGCACTCCGGCAACAGCAGTATTTACCAATCTTCCAATGGGTTTTAATCCCAGTTCATTCATCATTTTCTCTCCCATCACAATTATAAAGGCAGCCCCATCGGATGTTTGCGAAGAATTTCCTGCTGTAACACTACCTCCTGCTGCAAATGCAGGTTTTAGTTTTGCTAAGGCCTCAACAGATGTATCTGATCTTGGGCCTTCGTCTGTATCCACCACATTAGTCCGCTTTTGTTTTTTCCCTTTTGCATCCAGGTAAATTTCTTCTACGTTAATAGGAAGAATGCCCGGTTTAAAATAGCCTTCTTTTATTGCTGTTATTGCTTTTTGATGGGAGTTGTAAGAAAATTCATCCTGTGCCTCCCGGCTGATGTTATAATCTTTGGCCACTGCTTCTGCTGTTAGTCCCATGCTTAAATAATAATCGGGTTCTTCTTTTGCAATTGAATAGGCAGGAACTGTTTTCCAGCCGGCAGTAGGAACCAGGCTCATACTTTCGGTACCGCCCGCAATAATACAATCAGCCATGCCCATCCGAATTTTAGCAGTTGCAATACCGATTGTTTCCAAGCCAGAAGCACAATATCGGTTCACCGTCATACCCGG
>JBARSW010000291.1:0-2525 GCA_049644925.1 Chitinophagaceae bacterium
TCAACTTTGAGTTTCACCTTTCCAGCTTAACTTTTAACAATACCTAGCGAAAAATAATTCTGTTTTCTGGCTGAAAGGTTAACTTTGTCAGCCCGGCTTCTGTCGGGATTTTTGTAACAGTTTATGATTCATCCACATACATATATACATCCCAATGCAAAATTGGCAACTAATGTCAAAATCGATCCATTTACCGTCATTCACCAGGATGTAGAAATAGGAGATGGCACCTGGATAGGGTCGAATGTAACTATTATGGAAGGTGCCCGAATTGGGAAAAATTGCCGCATTTTTCCAGGTGCTGTAATAGCAGCGGTACCGCAAGACCTGAAATTTCATGGTGAGTATTCAACGGTATTTATTGGCGATAACACAACTATCAGGGAATTTGTCACCATCAACAGAGGAACATCAGACAGAGAAAAAACACAAATTGGCAGCAATTGCCTGATAATGGCCTACTCCCATTTTGCACATGATTGCCTTGTTGGTGATAACTGCATTGTAAGCAATAACACACAGGTTGCCGGACATGTAACTATTGGCGACTGGGCAATTTTAGCAGGTATGTGTGCAGTACACCAGTTTGTAAAAATTGGCGGTCATTCATTCATTAGTGGAGGATCTTTGGTTACCAAAGATGTACCTCCGTATATTAAAGCAGGTAGAAATCCGCTGAGTTATGCTGGAGTAAATTCTGTAGGTTTAAAGAGAAGAGGTTTTAGTATTGAAAGAATTAATCACATACTTGATATTTACAGAATACTATACAATAAAGGCCTGAATACAAGCCAGGCAATTGAATATATAGAAGAGGAAATGCCAGCAACTGACGAAAGAGATGAAATTGTAACTTTTATCAGGGAAAGCAGCAGAGGCATCATCAAACGTTTTATTAAAGGCAGCAATGATGACGATCTCCCTATCTGATGCGGGCAAGCGGTACAACCGTGACTGGATATTCCGGCATTTCAATTACACTTTTGAGTCGGGTCAATCTTATGCTATTACCGGACCAAATGGTTCAGGTAAGAGCACTTTACTTCAAGTCCTTAGCGGTGCTATGATGATTAATGAAGGAAAAATTGATTTTAGAGTCGGGAGTACTGAGTCGGGAGTACTGAGTCAGGAGGCGGGAGTTACAAACTCAACTATCATTTCTACTGAAAAAATTTATCAGCATATTTCCATTTGTGCTCCTTATCTGGAAGTGGTGGAAGAAATGACACTGCTGGAGTTCCTGAATTTTCATCAAGGTTTTAAGCCATTTCTGCCGGGTATCACTTCCGATTTTATTATTTCTACCCTTGGGTTGGAAAAAGCAGTTAATAAACAAATCCGGTATTATTCTTCTGGTATGAAACAGCGGGTTAAATTGGCTCAGTGCATTTTCTCTGATACAGCAATTGTTTTGCTGGATGAACCCTGCACCAATCTTGATGCTGCCGGTATTGAATTATATAATCAACTAATTTTTGAATATTCTAAAAAAAGAATGGTGATCGTTAGTTCTAACGACCACCATGAATATGATTTTTGTAATGAAAAGCTCAATATTATGAGCTGGAAATAAACTTGTTTTTCTACTCCTTCTTCCTGTAAGTATAAACCCTCTTTGTAATTTTTGTTGCTTTTCCTTTATCATCCCATTTTGTACGTTGTGTCCAGTTACCACTTTCATCATGAGTTTCGTAGGTATATTTTGTCACTTTTGTTGTTGTTGAATCTTTAGTAACAGTAGTATTTGTAACTTCTGTCTGCTCCCCTTTATCATTATACTTGTAGGTAGCGGAAGATTTCATTTTCCCAACACTGTCCTTCATTGTAAATGCTGTTTGCAGGCTTTTATCATAGGTTGCTTCACCTTCCATTCTGAATACACTGTCCTTATCAAATTGCTTCCAACCCAAAATCTGTCCAAATTCATTTTGTTTGGTATCTGTATAATAGACATCCAATTTTCCTGTTGAATCAAAAGCCTCAGCAATTGTATATTGGCCTTTATCATCCACACCAACTTTCATAGAACCGGTTGGCTTGTCTCCCTCTTTTGTGTCCGTTGACCCAATCCATAAACCCAATTCGTGCCGTGTATAAACAGATTGGTTCTTTATCGTTCCTTTACTGTCTTTTGAAGTAAACTTAACTGCATTTCCATTTTCATCATATTCAACCACTTCAATACAGCAGGAATCCATCGCCCCTATTTTACCTGAGCTATCAACCTGGTAAGGAGTTTCTTCTACACTTTGAACATCTCCATTCAGCTTTTCATTCACAAGATCGCTGTACTTGACTTTCGTTTCAGCCTTTTTGTCTTTTTGATTGTTGCAGGCAAGCACAAATAGCCCTGCCAAAATGATCAGAACATTTTTCATGTTGGTTTTGTTTTATGATTAAAAATTAATAAAAAAGGTAGAATCAGGAAGAATTCCTAGGGGTAGATGAAATAAATATACAAAAAAAATTACAGCGAAGAAATAATTTGCCTAACGCTGACTGGCAATCAGCAAATTCAAATCGGT
>JBARSW010000292.1:0-4889 GCA_049644925.1 Chitinophagaceae bacterium
CTGTTAAGCGTTTTACCGAAACAACTTCACCACAAAAATTAAACTCAAATCTGGTGAGTCAGGTTGTACAGGATAAAGATAAATTGATATGGGTAGCTACCGATCACGGAGGGATAACGCTGATTGATAAAAAAAACAATTTCGCAGTTAGTCATATTCTGAATGATGTGAAAGATTCAAAAAGCATCAGTCAAAACAGTATTAATTCGTTATTCAGAGATGATCAGAATATAATTTGGTTAGGCACATATAAACAAGGTGTAAACTATTTTAATAGTGACATTGTACAGTTTCAACTCTATAATCGTCAGGAAAAAAATACCGGCAGTCTTCCATTCGAAGATGTAAATTGTTTTGTTGAAGATAATAAAGAGAATATCTGGATTGGCACAAATGGTGGCGGGCTAATTTATTTTGACCGTAAGGCCAACACATTCAAACAATTTCGTCATAACTCAAATAACATTAATAGCCTTTGCAATGATGTAATAGTAAGTCTTCATATTGATAAGAATAATATTCTTTGGATAGGAACTTTTTTGGGTGGCCTGGATAAATTTGATGGCAAATATTTTGCTCACTTCAGGCATAATGACAATGACTCTTCAAGTCTGAGTAACAATAGTGTATGGGAAATTTATGAGGACAAAGATGAAAGATTGTGGATAGGAACTTTGGGGGACGGGTTAGATTTATTTGATAGAAAAACAAATCGTTTTGAACATTTCGGTTTACAAAAAGTAAACAGTGATTTTGTACAATCAAAGTATATTTCTTGTATTTTACAAGACAGGCAAGGTATCTTATGGATTGGCTCTGCTGGTGGTATAACTTCATTCAACAGCAAAGAGAATGTCTTTGTTCCTCATAGAAATTCGGGTGAAAGAGAGGGGTTGAGTAATAATGCTGTGATATGCTTAATTGAAGATACATATGGTCGTCTTTGGGTAGGCACAAGAGAAGGATTGAATGTGTACAATAAAAAAACAAATAAATTTCAGTCTTTTACGGTTGATAATGGACTTCCGGACAATGTGATATTAAATATTCTTGAGGATCAAAATAAATCCCTCTGGATTTCCACCTCCAATGGTTTGTGTAAAGTAATCACAACCGGAATCGAAGAAATAAAAGAATTAACCATTATAAACTACGATGAAATAAATGACTTGCAAAACAGAGAGTTTAATGACAATGCCGCCTATAAAACAAGAAACGGCGAATTGTTATTTGGGGGACCTTCCGGTTTTAACATTATTAATCCATCGGCAATTAAAGACCATACAAATAGTTCAAAAGCCGTTTTTACAAATTTACAGTTGTTTAATAAAAATGTGGACCCTGGTGATGAAATTAATGGAAGAATATTATTGAAAAAATCAATAACACAAACTGACAAAATAAGTTTAAAGTATAATGAAAACTCATTTTCCATTCAGTTTACAGCAATAGATTTTTCGCATAGTAATAAAGATAAATTTGCTTACATACTTGATGGGTTTAATCCTGATTGGGTTTATACAGATGGCAATCAAAGAGTGGCAACTTATACAAATCTTGCACCCGGCAACTATACACTAAAAGTGAAAACAATGAACAAAAATGGTGTATGGGGTGATGTAAAATCATTGAAAATTGTAATAACACCACCATTTTGGAAAACAACTATAGCCTATCTTTTTTACATACTTTTTCTTGCAGGATTATTGTATTTAATTCGACGAATTACACTCGAAAGAATTCATCTCAGATATGAAATGAAACGGCAAAAACATGAAGCTGAAAGGTCCCAGGCTATAGAACAGTTAAAAACAAAATTTTTTACGAATGTGAGCCATGAGTTTCGTACACCGCTTAGCCTGATAATTGCGCCCCTTGATAAATTAATAAAAGGTACAAATGATGAAGAACAAAAGCAGCAATTGAATTTGGTTCAACGAAATGCCAAAAGATTGTTAGGGCTTGTAAACCAACTTTTGGATTTTCGAAAAATGCAAGTACAGGAAATAAAATTGCATCCTTCCATAGGCGACATTGTAGGTTTTACAAAAGATATCAGTCAATCATTTATTGATATTGCTGAGAAAAAAACTATTCAGTTTTCATTTACTACTGATTTGGATAAACTTGAAATGTATTTTGATAAAGATAAAGTAGAAAAAATAATGTTCAATCTGCTTTCAAATGCTTTTAAATATACGCATGATAAAGGGAAAGTCTCTGTTCATCTAAGTTATAAATCCCCCACTCAACTTGAGATGGACGGCAATGTAGCCATAGAAGTAAAAGATACAGGGATAGGCATTCCGGCTGATAAACAACAAAATATTTTTGAAAGATTTTTTCAAACAGATGTTCCAGGAAGTATAGTAAATCAAGGCACTGGTATTGGGCTAGCAATTACAAAGGAATTTGTAAAACTTCACAAAGGAATTATCACTGTACATAGTGAACTTGAAAAAGGAACAACATTTACTGTTTTGATTCCTGCAAAAAAAATTTTTGACACAACGAATCAATCCCAAAAAACAATTCCTATAGAAACAGATGATATAGATACCACACAATTGGAAGAAGGCGACAAAAGGAATAAAAAGAAAACCATTATTGTAGTGGAAGACAACGAGGACCTGAGGTTTTATTTGAAAGACAATTTAAAGGAGCATTACTATGTGGTAGAAGCTGTTAATGGAAAAGAGGGTTGGGAAAAAATTTCAAAACTAATGCCCGATCTTGTGGTAAGTGATATAATGATGCCTGTAATGGACGGAATAGAATTGGCAAGAAAAATAAAATCGGAAACACATACTGCACACATTCCGGTAATACTATTAACAGCAATTGGAAGTGAAGAAAAACAACTAGAAGGCCTAAATGTTGGCGTGAATGATTATATAACCAAGCCATTTACTTTTGAAATTCTGGCTTCCCGAATCAGAAACCTCATAGCCCAGCAAAAATTACTGCAAAAAAAATTCCACAAACAAATTGAAGTTAATCCTTCGGAAATAACTGTAACTTCTGTTGACGAAAATTTTCTAAGAAAAGCTTTGGAAATTGTTGAAAAACATATTGATCTTCCGGAATTTTCAGTGGAAGATTTAAGCCGTGAAATTTTTATGACCCGTGTCACACTTTACAGAAAAATTCAGTTCCTCACAGGTAAAACACCGATTGAATTTATCCGCTCCATCCGGTTAAAAAGAGCAGCATCCCTTTTAGAGAAAAGCGGAATGCCTATTTCTGAAATTGCCTGGGAGGTCGGTTTTAGAAGCCCAAAACATTTTGCCAAATTATTTAAAGAAGAATTTGGAGTAACTCCTTCGCAATATGCTTCTGAAAAAAAATGAGTGAATTTGTGTAAGTCAACTTGTTATCTTGCATTTTTTAACATTTAGTAATGTAGCAAAAAATAGCTCTTCAAATGTTAAGCTGAAGCAATTGTTCAGACACTTGCAGAACAGTCGAATTGCAGAATAAAAACGCTACTCCAAAACAGTTTCAAGAATCTCCTATTTTTTATTGCACTTCTATAAATTCAGGTTCATAAGCTGAAATAGTAAAATTATCTTCGTAATGTTTATCTTTTAAAATACTTCGCAGCTTACCCTTCAGTTGAATTTCTTTTGTTTCACCACTTACGTTAAGAAACAGGAAATGAGTTGCATCAATTTGCCTTGCCATGATTCCTGATGGAACATCAGGCCCTTTTTTCATGTTCAGTTTATTTATCAACTCATCCAGCAAAGGATTTAGTATACTTTCATTTGCAGACAGACCAACAAATATGGCTTTGCCTTTTCCATAATTATTTACTGTAACGATTGGATAGTCTTTATCCAGACTGGTAATGCTTGCAAGCACTTCAGCGCCTTTTGGTTCAATCATATCAAAACGGGAAGACTCCAGGTTGATCGTTTTCCCATTATAATTAATTTCCATTTTTTTCCCGGAAAATGATTTTCGGGATACTTCGTTGAGCGATTCAGTTTCTTCATAGCTGGCAATTCTAATTCCAAAAATATCGTTCAGCAATCCGGGTCTTGTGGTTTTAAACACCTGCCCGTTTTCGTCCACCACGGCCGAATTACCGGTCATTACTACTGTACCGCCATTGGCAACAAAGTTTCTGATTTTTGCTGCAGTGGTTTTATCCATCACCGAAACACCGGGAATAATAAGCAGTTTGTAGTTCAAATCGCTCCTGCTTATTTCCACCACATTGGCATCCATATTCCGCCAGTAAAATAAATTCCAGCAGCTTTGCAATTGCTCATCCTGCTTTTCTGTAAACTCCCCTCCTGCTATTACACTTGGAAAAGAAAATGCTAAACCCACTTCCGGTTTAGGTTTGTAGGGAAAATATTGTTCGATTTTTTTAAACTCTGTTGAAATTTTTTTATACTCATCGTATTTCCGATTGGTAATTCCATCCCAATCTAACATGCCTTCTAAATACTGTTCTTCACCTGCATGCATGCTTTGCCATGTCCAGCCGCAAACCATTTGATTACCGTAAAACAAAGTGGCATAAGCTGATTTGCGAATAGAATTAGGCACTGCCGTCATGGTTGTAAATTCATTACACCAAAATGGTTCTTTGCTTTCGAACTGAATGCGTGAAATGCCAAATAATGAATTCATGACACCATAGTTGGTAACTAACGTATTGCCGGGATAAAAACCTTCGCCTTGTCGTTTCATTTTCCCTGAGTAAGCAATTTCCGACCAATCAAAATATTTCATGTGACTGAAAAACCATGAGTTGGTATTGGTTAGCACATTGGGAGCGTTTGCATTTACTTTATTTAATACTTTCAGTAACAAATTATTTATTTCATCAGAAACAAACCAGCGAAAATCCAACATTCTTTCCGGCGCACCAGTAA
>JBARSW010000293.1:0-3819 GCA_049644925.1 Chitinophagaceae bacterium
AATATGAATAACGAGAAAAGCAATAGAGAAGAGGAGATTCTGGACAGCCTGAATGGGTGTAAGAGAGCTGAAATTCCTGCTTTTTTTTACACACGGCTAAAAGCAAGGTTGGAAAAAGAGTCGGGAAGGTCAACTACCAGAATTTGGCTGTTACGTCCGGCTTTTGCCGGAGCAGCACTTATTATTATTCTGCTTGTAAATGCATTTGTTCTTTTAAAAGGAAATAATTTAAAAGAAGATGTTACTTCCGAAACAGAATCCTTACAATCCATAGCGGCTGAATACAGCCTTAATGATAATAATACCCTATACGAATTAAATCAGGATAAATAAGATGAAATATCCATAAAAATTATCGAGCTAATTTATCACAATAGCGATGATAATTTTTACGGATATACTATGTGACAAATTTCTAAAACAAAAATTAACACATGAAAAACTCAACAAATAAAATACTCACCATTGCCGTGGTGCTGTTACTTATTACCAATATTGCATTAGTGGCTTTTATGATGTATGGCAAAGGGAAAAAAGGCAGTAAAAAAGTCAGTGGTAAAGATCCTACAGAAATAATGGCTAAAGAACTGGGAATGACTGAAGACCAGAAAAAGCAACATAAGCTACTGAAAGATGAACATTTTAAAACACAAAAGCCATATTTTGACTCATTGCGTTCAGCGAAAACTGCATTTTTCCAACTGACTAAAGTGCCTGATGTTAATGATAGTACTATCAATAGTTATTACCAAAAAGTAGCCAATTGGCAGTCGCAAATCGATAAACTTACATTTGAACATTTCAGAAAAGTCAGAACCCTGTTTAATGCAGAACAGCTGCCTAAGTTTGATGAGTTTGTTCAGAAAATGATGCAACGGGGAAAAAAGGATTCAGCAAGAAAGGATAAATAATTAACCATATATCCGGTCTATTGCATCCCTGTATTTCTCCATCACTACTTTTCGTTTTAATGATAATTTGGGTGTAAGTTCTCCAGTATCAATACTCCATTCATGTGGCAGTAATTCAAACTTCTTTATTTGCTCTACATGATTGAAGAACTTGTTGAAACTTTCTACCAGTTCCTTGTACATGTCAACTACCTGTTCATTTTTTATTAATTCTTCGTTGGAACCGACAGGCACATTGTGATGCCGGCACCAGTCATGCAGATTGGGAAATGAAGGAATGACTAAAGCTGATACAATTTTTCTATCTGCGCCCAGGACCATCACCTGTTCTACAAACATTGATTCTTTTAAACGGTTTTCGATTGGCAAAGGAGCAACATATTTTCCCCCACTGGTTTTAAATAATTCCTTTTTACGGTCTGTAATTTTCAGAAAAGCCTCATCAACCATCATACCTATATCACCAGTATGAAACCAGCCGTCAGGAGTAATAACCTCAGCAGTAAGATCGGGTCTTTTGTAATAACCCATCATAACATTTGGCCCTTTGCAAAGTATTTCACCATCTTCTGCTATTGTTACCTGTACATCTTTAATAATAGGTCCCACTGTTCCAAATTTTCGTCCACTTTCAGCATAGGTGTTTACAGAAATCACCGGAGAAGTTTCTGTCAGACCATATCCTTCCATTATTGGGATTTTAGCAGCGGTAAAAATCCGGATCAATCGTACCTGGCAGGCAGCACCTCCGGTTACAATACATAAAATATTTCCTCCGAGGCCTTCTCTCCATTTATTAAAAATTAATTTATTGGCAAGGCTTAGTTGAAAATTATACCATGCTCCCTGGTTCTTATTTAGTTCATATTTCTCGGCCAGATCATGTGCCCAGAAAAATATTTTTCTGATAGTGCCTTTTAATTCATTCCCCTTCTGCATTATTCTGTCATAAACTTTTTCTAATAACCTTGGTACGGTAGTAAACATATCCGGTTTTACCTCTTTTAAATTATCTGCTATTGTATCTAAACTTTCAGCGTAATAAATAGAAGTAAACTTAAAAAGATAGAGATAGGTAACCATCCTTTCAAATATATGATTAAGCGGAAGGAAGCTAAGTGATCTTAGATTTTCTCCTGGCGGAAAACATGGCATGGATGCAATTACATTTGTTAAAATATTTCGATGACTTAATACTACTCCTTTTGGTACTCCTGTGGTTCCCGATGTATAAATTATAGTAACTGCATCTTCATGCTTAATGGAATCTGCAATTGGTTGGATACGGGAAATAAGTTCCGGGGTGCTGCTACTGATCACTTCTTTCCAGTGCCTGGCATTCACTACATGTTCAAATGTAAAAATTTCTTTTAGTGAATGGACTCTTTCTTTAATGCTGAATACTTTGTAAAATGCTTCCTCATCATTAACAAAAACTATTTTTACCTCGGCATCGTTTAATACAAACTCCAATTCGTTGATATTAATAGTAGGATAAATTGGAATTAATAATGCTCCTATTTGCTGCACAGCAAGGTCAAGCATTACCCATTCAGGTCTGTTATTGGAAAGGATGGCTATTTTATCCCGTCCTTCTACAGTCATATCATTAGGTCCCATACCCAATGCAAGCAGCCCCGCACTTAAATGGTTGACGGTTTCTGCAACTTCTGCTGTACTGTATTTTTTCCATTGCCCGGCAGTTTTGCCGGCAATCATATCAGGCAATGGTTTTTTTTCTAATTGAAGCTGGATGGCATCAAAAAGTCTGGTTGGTTCTGTCATAGCGCAATCGTTGTTTTTGTAAATGTTCTTTATTCTGCAATGAAAATTTATACCAAAATATTGGAAAAACAATCCACCTGTTTATGGTATAGGAAACAATTTAGGAAAAAACTTAAATATAAAAAAGCCGCCCCGATTTTTATACCGGGGCGGCTTCTATTTTGAAAAAAATATATTGCTTAATTGACCTGGTAGTATTGGCCTGTTGGCATTCTGAATACACGGCTTCGCTGAAAGGCAGTAAACCCATTATGCTCTTCGGAATGGGTTTTAGTCCAGTTATCGTACGCTGCAAGATTTTCGACGGGACCAAACAGCCATTGATTATACGCTTCAAACATTCCTTCAGTTAATAACTGGCGATGATAATCGAACAATCTGAACGGAAATTTTGATCCATTTGTTTCATACCAGTCGAGAATAAACCGTGTCCGTATCATTGTCAGCACTTCTGTATTTATTCCTTTGCTGGTTAATGCAGATTGCTTACCCATTGCCGTTAAAAAGTTTTTTGCAAATTCACTTTTATTCTTCTCCTGTCCTGTCATTACATCTGCATCAACAAAAAGTTTTTCTTTATATCCTTGCAGTAATAATTCTTTCATGGCTGCCCCTCTTTCACTCAGGCTTTCCATATTAACAAAAATTTCCCCGTAAATAAGACTCCACACTTTATCTTTTGTATAGAAATAATACATGGCGGCATTGTAATAATTCCCACCATAACCGGGATCTGCTTTTATCCCTTTCTCCCAGTAGTTAATGGCCGAGAAATCTTTTGTAGCCCAAAGCAGTTCACCATATTCACTTAATAAGGGGCCACTGTTTGGAAATTTTTTCAATGCTTTCTTATACATTTTGTCACAATCCTTTACTTGTTCCAGGGCTTTATATACGTTACCGGCAATCTGGTAGGTTATTACATCAGCATCATCCCGGTCGATCAGCACTTTTACTCCATCAAATGCTTTCTCAAAATCCCTTTTTAAATAATAGCTCATTACCAGGTCTTTCTGTAATTCCAGGTTTTTATTATCCTTTTGCAGGGCACGGTTCAGCACTATGATGGCATTATCAAAATCTCCGGTCCGCATAAAAGTCCTGGCGGTTTCCTGCAAGGTCT
>JBARSW010000294.1:0-3886 GCA_049644925.1 Chitinophagaceae bacterium
GAATTATACTGGCACCTGCCATGCACAGGTTATTTCATCGGCTGCATGTAGAAGAAGATTAATACACTGATTACTGGTTCTTCACCAGCACTACTTTATTTCGGTCTGCTTTATAAATGGCGCCATAAAATTTTACCAGCTCATTATACTCCTTTGCAGGAAATCGTCCTCCATAATGTTCTATCATCCGGTAATAATATAATTTGTTGCCGGTAAGTTTTATACTGCAATGGTAATTACCAAATTTACTTTTAACTGAAACATCCTGTGGCATTGATTCAGCCGTATAACCAGCTGGCAAATCTATCTCCACTGTATCAACATCTTTGTATTCAAAGCCAAGTTCAAGGTCAAACTTCCGGGTAGAGTCGGCTTGTAATTTTCGATGTGTCCTGGTCATTACATTTGGAATAATGAATAATCTTTTGCCAGTAATAGTAGCATAATTACTTACAACAATATCAAGCGATTCTTCAATGGCCGGTAAGGACGATTTACTTTCTTTGTATTCAAACCCTTTGATATCATAAGTAGCAAAATCAAGTTGTTCGTGTAAAACTTCTTTTACTTTTTCTTTTGACAGGCTATTGATCAGGTCGTGGTACATGTCCTGTTGCAGACCTCCATAACTTGTTGTTGCCTTTACTTTCAGTGTAGCATCGTTATCAAGCACTGCCATTATTTTCCTGTTCTCCAGGTTTTCAATCATCCCGTATTTAGGTGTACGGACCAGTATGCCGCCTTTCTCATTTACCATTAATGCAAATCTGTCGCAGGTAAAGTCTCCAAGATATCCGGCTGGCAAGGTCTGGCTTGTACATTCCAGCCATACTGTATCTTCTTTCAACGGAACACTCAGAATAACATGATTAAACTGCTGTGAAGGAAAATCTGCGATAACCTTACTGGCTTTACGTCCAGCTTTTACAAGGGTATAAGAAGAATTAATGCCTGCCTCCTTTAACAAACTATACATATAATTGGTTAGTGCTTTACAATCACCATAGGCTTTTGTGGCAACATATGTTGCATCAAAAGGTTGCCAGCCACCAATTCCTAATTGAATACTGATGTAACGTGTGTTTTGTTGCATATATTCATACAACTTTGCAATTTTTAATTTCGGATTATTAATGTTATCTGCAATGGTATGTACTTTTTGTTTCACATTTTCCGGCAACTGGTCTCTTCCCTGTTTCAGGGAATAAACGAATTTGCCAAAATCCTGCCAGCTGTTCATATTGCCATTGTACTTTTCTATTTCAAACGCTGTGGGACCAAAAAGAACTGCCGTATTCAATTCAAACCAATCGGGGGATGCATATTCATCTTCTATGGCAGGTAGTTCTTTAATTTTCCAGGTAAGTATTTTTCTTCCTTTTTCACCAGTTGTTGCAACCGGATCCCCGTTGTAGTTAAAAGATTTGTATCGGACAGAATAAGAATCAGGATAAACTATACTAATGCTGCTTTGTTCCACAGAAAAATTTTCGTCTTCCCGGGGCAACCATACCGGAAAGAACAATGTGCCGTTATATTTGATCTCCACTTCATACTGCACGGTATAAGGATATATTTTATAAAAAAAATGATGAAACTTGCGACGGTTATCATCTATCAGGCTATTATCATCCATACCTGTTACATCAATTATCTGTTTATTTTTTAATTTTTTAAGTTCTTTCCCGTCAGCATCATAAAGTGTCCCTTCAATATTCCGGATTTCATGCAGTTTATCATAGTGCTCTGTAAAACCAGCCTGCCTGTCACCATTTTCATTTAAAATGGTAATTGCATATTTCTTTTTAAGAACTGCTTCTCCAATGTTATTAATCTCAAAGTTTATTTGTTCCATTCTTTTTACAACATGGGCATTTTTCAGCAAAGTGGCGGGAATAGCGGATACAGCATATTCGCCATTTCCTGCATTAACCCGAAGCAGAAACAGTACAAAAAGAAAAGTTCCGGTTATTTTACTGTACATGTATTAATTTTTCTTTTTAAAAACAATTTGTTCGGCCTGTTTCTTTACAACAAGGTTAAAGAACTCCCGCAACATTTCATATTCCTCCGGTAAAAAAAAGGCACGGCTGATCCTCACCCTTGACCGGAATGAAATAACTCCACCTGAATGAGATATACGGTATTCAAATATCCCTTCATTCTCTTCATTCAGTTTTACTATCATAGATTTTGGCAGTTCATCCACCACATATCCTATCGGTACATCCAATTGCAGGTTAAATGTTTCATCGAAGGCATAGGGCATTTCCACCGGGTAAGCTCTTTCTGCTGATTTAAAAGGATTCTCTTTGTACCCCTCACCAAACATAGGATACAGGTAAATGATATCAGCCTTTTCTTCTTTTATATCAAAATCATATTTAATAAAAAAGGGCTCTTCTGTTTTATCAAGTGAATCCAGTTGAAAATTGCTTATTTCGATTTCAGTAATGAATGCCTGCTTAATATCTTTCTGTAGTTGCTCTTTGCCCTTTTCTTTAATGCGGTCTCTTAATCTAAAAGATTCATAATACCCCGGAGTTTGTTGCATACTCCCAATTAAATTTCCCTTTTCATCATTTACAATAAATACACTGGTAACCTTTGTTTCCAGTAAAGAGCCAGCACTAAAGTCTATTAATGGGGCATCTTTGTTAATAACCCGGGCTGGCCCATTATAACAACGAATTGGTAAACGACCAAACCCAAGAAGAGGTTCAGTAGCATCCAGATAAATTGCTTTTCCATCAATCTCAATCTTACAAATAACATAATTATACTGGTATAATAAGGGGTATAAACTGTATGTGGCCCCGTGGGTCCTTGTGCTTAGAATAACTGGATCCGCCTGGATCTTTTCATGTTTAAGCATTGCGATCAACAACAGGTTAATTTCGGCAACATTACCATTGCGTGTCTTTACAACATTTTTAATCGTTTGGCTCAGATAGGATCCACTATGATCTGTACAAGTGAAATTATTTCTTACATATTCAAATATCCTTTTTGCTTTTTCAGATTGAGAATTCACTCCAGTTACCAACGGTTTTATCAAATCGTTTAACCAGCCGTTGTCTTTATTAAGTTGCAGACCAAAAGATTCTCTTTCCAGCAATTGCTCAGATACTTTTGGCCACGATTCGATATATCGGTGATCTTTGAGCGGCTGACTTTGTTCTGATAATTGGAACTCAATTTTCTGAATATGATTTTTTATAGTAGTTGTATAGTTTTCTTCCTTTAACGCCGGTGAATTCTTTATCACCCAACGATAGTCTGTTACATTGGCAAAAAAAGTTAAATTCTCATTCCGCCCTGTACCACCTGGAACAGAAATTCCAAAGTTGGAACGATTTTGCTTATTCTCTTTTATATCATAATTTAAATATCCTTGTGTAATAAATAAATATTTAAAAAAATCAGGAATGCCAAGGTTATATTCACTCCAAAGGCAAGGATACTCTCCCTGAAATACCCATGGCTGCAGATTAGTCAGAAAGTCAGAATTGAGAATATATTCATATTCGATAATAGAGCCTTCCTTCACATTTGGGAAAGTAAATTTTTTAACCACCAGGTTCTTATCAATTTTATCCTTAAATACATTTGATTTTACATCCAGCTTTGTCTCTACCACTTTCCCGTTCTCCAGGTTGTAGGTTATAGCCTTAAGTTTGTCCAATTCTTCTTCCGCTTCACCATTTGTATAAATACCTATAGAAACATTTGCCAGATCATAAGCATTTTTATTCAGGATATGCACTCTTTTGAAATGCTTATGAACCAGTGAAAACCATCCCTTATCATTCCCTTCGATAGTACTGAAGCCTATATCTGCAAGTACAACAGCCTGGGCACTGCTATCAATTTCATAAACTTTTTT
>JBARSW010000295.1:0-1540 GCA_049644925.1 Chitinophagaceae bacterium
CATCTAAATCACCCGGACTATTTGGTTCAGCGGATCCTATACAAATTATATCATCGATACTAGAACCGGGTGCTTTTATTACTTTATAAATGTTAAGTGAGTTCGTATCTGGTTTTAGCAAAAGCTCTTTTATGATATTCAGATTTGAATCAATTGAAACAATTCTGCTTCCCCAAATCTCTGGCTCAGGGACATCACTCTGAAATGATATAATAAATTTATTTGAATTTATTCCAACAATTGACGGATATGAGTCCCATAAACTGTTATTCAGAAGTGTATCCGCCAGCAATAAATTCCCGGTAATATCAGTTTTTAAAAGAACTGTCCTTAAAGCTGTTCCAACAAAAGTGCTGGAAACAAAAATGTAACCATTCGTTTTCTTGGCAATAGCAGATACTGAAGCCACATAATTGTCTGTTTTTTCCCAAAGAATGTTACCAGCACCATCAATCTTCATAAAATATGCTTTCCAGCTGCCTGACACAAACTTCCTGCCACCAATAACATAACCGCCATCTATAGCCAATTCAATGGTTGCAAAACCTACTGGTAAACCAGAATAGGTTTTTTCCCATTGCAAATTACCCGCGGTGTCTAACTTACATACATAACCGGAAAATATACCTGCACACAAAATATAGCCGCTGTCATTTGTCCTCGTAATATCATTCGCATCAGCATTACTATATGTTTTATCCCAAATCAAACTTCCATTACTGTTGAGGTTTATAGAAAATGGTGCACCCCTTAATCCGGTCACTACGCATCCAAAGCTCCTGTCGGGAGTTACTGAACGCAACCTTCCATCGCCAAATGTTTTCGTCCAAATTGTGTCGCCGTGCTCATTTATCTTAAGAACAAAAAAGTAAGGTGATCCTAATGCTGCACTACCTACTGCATAGAAGTTACCACCATCAGCATAACAACCATCAAATGCTTCGTCGTCTCCATTGACTAATGGGCTTCTGTATGTCTTCTGCCAATAAAACTGACTGAATGTATTTTGACATAGCAGTAACAGGAAGAAAACAAGCATTGCTTTCCACTTCATGGTTTCAATTCTTGTGTGGGATTTAGGGTATAGAGTCATTTTTGTTCAATTTCCAACATGTATAGGTAATATTGAGTATAAATTAACAGAGATTTTTGCGAGTTGCAACATCAAAAACTCAAAGGATTCGGAGTATAGCACAACTGTATTCACACTCACCCGATGACTCAATACGCTGAACTCCTCAAGCCAACTTTTATTGCAGTCATCGGATGAGTAAGCGACACCATTAATTTCTATCATTATGTAGGGAATGCATCTGAGCTTTAGTTGAAGTGTTTTGGATGTATTTAAATTCAACATGATTTAAGTAAACGGGTGAACTTCGTGATGCATTCCTGAATATCATCAAACCACCCCAATATCAGTTGCCTGGCGGCAACTGATATTTTCCCCTCCTTAAGACTGCTGGCGCAGTCTAAAAAGGAGGGGAGCTTTTTATGATCCAGGTTCCCTCTCCTTGCTCACTCATCCAATGACTCAAAT
>JBARSW010000296.1:0-6440 GCA_049644925.1 Chitinophagaceae bacterium
TTCACCGGGATGAATTTGGTATCAGTAAAGGAACTTTCTGGAGCAACAGTGGCTCTCAACTGGCTTTTTACCGGATGGATCAAAGTATGGTAACTGACTACCCTATCATCAACTGGACTGAACGCCCTGCCAAAGTTGACTTAATAAAATATCCGATGGCGGGTGATAAAAGCCACCATGTAACTGTTGGTGTTTATAACACAACCACTCAATCAACAGTATGGTTAAAAACAGGCGAACCTGCAGAGCAGTATCTAACAAATATTGCCTGGAGTCCCGATGATAAATTTATTTATATAGCTATAGTGAACAGGACACAAAATCACATGTGGTTAAAACAATACGATGCAGCTACCGGTGACTTTATAAAAACCCTTTTTGAAGAGACAGATGAAAAATACACTGAACCATTAGTTCCTGTTCTGTTTGTTAAGAACAATCCCAACCAGTTTATCTGGCAAAGCAACCATGATGGCTGGAATCATTTGTATTTATATGATGTGAGCGGAACATTGCTTAAACAATTAACAAAAGGAAACTGGGAGGTAACTGAAGTAAAAGGATTTGATTCCAAAGGAGAAAACCTCTACTTTGTTTCAACAGTATTATCCCCAATCAATAAAAATTTATCTGTACTGAATTTAAAAACAGGTCAGATCAATTTAGTTACAACCGATGCCGGTGTGCATGCCACACAGGTAAGCACAGATGGCAGCACCATAATAGATGTGTTCAGCACCAGTACCAATCCAAGAACTATTCAGTTGATTGACATCGGTAAATTTCTTACTGCAAAACCCAAAGTGCAACTAAAGGGTTTAAATAATCTTGCATTAAAGCCAAAATCATTGCTTCAATCAGAGAATCCCCTGAAAAGTTATTCTACAGGTGAGCTTTCTATTTTCAGTATTACGAATAAGAATGGCGATAGTATTTATTGCCGTCAGTATAAACCTGCCAATTTTACAACGGGGAAAAAATACCCGGTGATTGTGTACTGGTATGGTGGTCCGCATGCACAAATGATTTTGAATAGCTGGAATGGCGGAGCCGGTGATTACTGGTTCCAGTATATGGCAGAAAGAGGTTATGTGGTTTTCACCATTGACACCCGGGGAAGCGACAACCGGGGCAAGGTATTTGAACAAAGCATTTTCAGAAGAGCTGGCGATGTTCAGATGGATGACCTGATGTCAGCAGTCAACTATCTCACTGAACAATCATATGTTGATAAGAACAGGATGGGATTGTTTGGATGGAGCTATGGCGGATTTATGACAACTGATTTTATGCTCAATCATCCCGGTATTTTTAAAGCCGCTGTGGCCGGTGGTCCGGTAATGGACTGGCAATACTATGAAATTATGTATGGCGAACGATATATGGATACACCACAGGAAAATCCGGAAGGATATGCCGCTACAAACCTTATTAAACAAGCAGGCAAACTAAAAGGAAAATTATTGCTTATTCATGGCATACAGGATCCGGTGGTTGTACAACAACATTCAGTAAATTTCGTAAAAGCCTGTGTGGACGCCGGTACTCATGTAGATTACATGATCTATCCCGGACATGAACATAATGTGATGGGAAGAGACAGAGTTCACCTATATCAAAAAGTGACAGACTATCTTATGGAGCATTTAAAATAAACATTTCCCATTAACCTAAACCTTATAATATGAAAAAAATAACCTTATCACTGATTTCACTTTTTGTTTTTCTGTCTATATCCGCACAGATGAATTATTCAGGAGTGTATGGATATTCTTTTAAACCACAGGGTGAACCACCTGCCACAGAAAAGAACCGGGGGCCCAAAGGCAACCTTGTGTTGCTAAAAATGGATGGTAACAAGTACCGGTTCTGGCTCGACGTTAGCAATGGATGGCCGGGTTATCATGTAGGAGAAACCGATGGTACTATCAGCTTTGTTAATGATACCGCTTCCTTTGATAATACCTTTGAAGATGCAGAGAATCCCTGTATACTTAGTTTCAGGATATCGGACAATGTGATTCATATCAACAGTCATTCTACTTCTTTTAACTGCGGATTTGGACAAGGCGTAAATGCCGATGGAGATTATACCAAACTGAAAGTTCAGCCGGCACTAAATAATGAATGGTTGAATAAAGAGTATCCGCAATCTCCCGAAATGATTGTCGCATCCAAAAGAGCTGAAATTTTCCAGGATGAGAATTGCCTCTATCCTTTCGCTCCAAAAAAATATTTCATTAAAGGAGATTCTTTTATAAGTATTGCAGAAACTGAAAAAACGGTTTATACTGAACATATTCCTTTTCCGGGAAAATTCCTTTGGGGATGGATAAAAAAGACTGAATTAAAAACAATGCCTCCAAAGTAATTTATGGGAACTGCAGAATTTGAAAACAGTCAACTTACTATTCACTCACATATCATTACGTATGGTAATGCCGCCGATGCCGCACTTACTGAAATGATCCGGGAGGAAATAGAAATAATGTGGAATGAACCAAGGGGAAATTTGATGCTGGATAGTTTAATGTTTGATGTTCGTTTCCGGATTACGGCCTCTCACCAACCAACAATTACAGACATTGATATTTACCAGAACACTGATCCCCGCAATAATTACTTCCGCATTGAAGAATTTGCCTACGGAAATATTTCTTTTGTGGATGGCTTAGGTTGCAATACCGGTTATTTCAAATTGGAAAATCTTTATAAAGGCTCTACAACTGCTGCACATGAATATGGACACACTATCGGGCTGGAACACCCGATTGATATTGATCTGCGGGGTAAAGGAGTTCCCGGAATAATGTATCCGAGAGGAACATTGGTTGATCCGCAATATCAATATGATCCGGGAAAAACGCCTGGCACTACTGGAGGAACGATGCATCCTATGTACCGGAAAGTTTTAAAAGAAGATATTGAAAAACTCAACCTGGAAAAATTGGATTTCAAAAACAACAGCGCAATAATTGGTGAATTTACCAGTGTATGGCATCCCAACCATGCTGAGATTGACTGGACCGATGGTAATAATAATATAGCCTGATGCAACTAATTATTCTTAATTGCTGAATCAATTTCAGGATACTTAAATACAAATCCTTCCCCGATTATTTTATCGCAACTTACTGTTGTACTTTTCAGCACTTCAATACTCATTTCACCCAACATTATTTTCAGCAGAAAGGTAGGGATATGCATCGGAATAAAATGCTTTCTGCTGGCCTTTGCAAGTGTTATTGTCAATTCCTTGTTTGAAACAGGAAAAGGAGCGACTGCATTATAAACACCATTTATTTTTTCATTTTCAATGGCAAAAACGAACATATTC
This sequence comes from Chitinophagaceae bacterium, assembly GCA_049644925.1. GTDB lineage: Bacteria > Bacteroidota > Bacteroidia > Chitinophagales > Chitinophagaceae > JJ008. The sequence goes on from JBARSW010000296.1 coordinate 3,338, forward strand.
ACCAGGTCGTCAATATGGATCCAACTGATGATTTGTTTGCCACTTCCCAAAATAGCGGCCACTCTAAAACGTAATGGCTTTAAAAATTCTTTTAATGCTCCGCCTTTTCTGCTAAGCACAATTCCGATTCTCAATTTTACCAAACGTATGTCCAATTGTGCGAGCGGCTCTATACTTTCTTCCCAATGTTTACATGTTTGACCCAGAAATGCATCATCAGCCGGATCAGACTCCGTAAACTTAACAGTGCTGCCCCTTACTCCACCCTGTGGAGAAGCGCTGGGGATAAGGTTATCTGCACCATACCAACCAATGGCTGATGCACTCACCACTGCTTTTACTTTATTTGGAATAGTCCGAAGGCTATCCGAAATCAACTTTCCACTATCTACACGGCTATCAATTATTTCCTGCTTTCTCTTTTTACTCCATCGCTTATCAGCTACTCCAGCCCCGGCAAGGTGAATGATGTAATCGGCCCGGGCAATAGCATTACTATCAATGGCCTGATTGGTAATATCCCATTTGGCATAGCTGATATTTGAATGAGTTGCTGTCTGCCGGTCAGGGTCACGGGTAAGGACAATAACGCTATGCCCTTTTTCAAGCAGTACTTCCGTTAGTTTTTTACCAATCATACCAGTACCGCCGGTTATAATTATTGTTGCCATATATCAAATTAACAAATAATCAGTGCCATTGTTATAATTTTTCAAATAAAAAATCAGGAAACGGCTATCTTCATTGCGTAATTATATCAACTATGAGTTCAGTTCTCTCTATTCAAAACATCAGTAAAAACTACGGTGTTGTCAGGGCCTTAAACAATGTTTCCTTTGAGGTACCAAAAGGCAGTGTTTTTGGCATACTTGGACCAAATGGTAGCGGTAAAACCACTTTATTGGGCATTGTCATGGAAGTCCTGAATGCCACTTCCGGAAGTTTTAACTGGCAGGGACAACCCGGAAGTGAAAAAAATCGAAAAAATATCGGCACTTTGCTGGAAACACCGAATTTCTATCACTACTTATCTGCTGAAACCAATCTGAAAATCGCCGCAGCCATTAAAGAAAAAGGAAAAGAAGATATTCCTGCCGTATTACAAATGGTGAATCTCCTTGAAAGAAAAGATTCTAAATTCAGTACTTACTCTCTGGGGATGAAACAACGGCTTGCCATAGCCTCTGCCCTGCTTGGCGATCCTGATATACTTGTATTTGATGAACCAACCAATGGCCTCGATCCGGCTGGTATTGCTGAAATAAGAGAACTTATTAAAGAACTTAACCGCCGTGGAAAAACAATCATCATGGCCAGCCATATCCTTGATGAAGTGGAGAAAGTTTGTACCCATGTGGCGATTATCCAAAAAGGTGTTTTAAAAACATATGGTACCGTTGGCGAAGTGCTGTCTGCTTCATCAGACGCTTCTGTGTTGATTGAAGTAGCTGCTGATGCAATGGATGGACTGGAGGATCTCTTAAAACAATTACCCGGTGTAATAAATATTACTCCCATTGGAAACATTTTGCAGTTACAATGCGATGATTCACTTACATCGGCTAAAGTAAATGCTTATTGTTTTGAAAAAGGTATTTTGCTGAATACCCTTAACCCGAAACGTAAGAACCTCGAGACAAGATTCCTGGAGATCACCGGTAACCAGAGTGACCGATAATAATCAATAACATTCTCAATAATTATATATGCTTAAGTTATTTAGTATAGAATGGATGAAAGTAAAAAGTTACCGCACTTTTTGGGTGCTGTTTGGTGGTTTCATTATTTTCTTTCCTGTTTCCTTATATTTTTCGGCTAACCGTTTTATGGCCTCTTCTTCCTCGCAGCAGGAGAATATGCTGAAATCGTGGCTGGGCAACCCGTTTGAGTTTCCGAGAGTATGGCAATCCAGTGCCTATTTTGGCGGATTGTTTTTTATAATGATCGGCATGTTATTTATTATGCTTATCACCAATGAAGTGCAGTACCGGACACACCGGCAAAATATTATTGACGGATGGAGCCGGACAGACTTTCTGAAAGCAAAACTCTCCATGCTTATTTTCCTGGTATTGTCTGCAACACTACTAGTTTTCCTTTGTGGTTTCTGGATTGGTAATCTATACGGCTCCGCCAATTCTGCAGCCATGACGGAAGGAATTTATTTTGTAGGATACTTTGCCCTGATGGCAACCATGTACCTGATGGTAGCCTTTCTTATAGCCATACTGATCAAAAGAACAGGCCTTAGTATCATCATCTATTTTGCATTTGTTTGCATCATTGATAATATACTCTGGCTGATATTTACTTTAAAGGAAAGCCAAATGGGATACTTTCTCCCATTGGAATCTACCGACTCATTGGTACCCAATCCATTTAAACCTTTTGCTTTGGAAAGAAGAACCGTTTCTGACATGACGCTTATCATTACTGCTTTAGCCTACATTCTGTTGATTGGCTTCATTATCAGAAACTACTTTAAAAAGATTGACCTGAAGACCTGATCAATTTTTCCTTACCAGTTGTTACTGCTTCTTTGCGCACCATAACCCCTCCGGACATGAGTACCGCTTCCGCTGTCCTGTGATGTTGCATTATTACGTCGTGGTTTAAAAGCAGATTGCTTGTTTCCCGATGCTTTAGCATAATTGGATTGCTGCTGCCGTTGTTGCCGCTGTGGTGGTTCCGGCGCCGACACATGTGCATTTTTTACAAAAGGATGTTCATGTATAACCGGAATAGCTTTACCAATCAGTTTTTGAATGTCACGCAGTTCATCTCTTTCATCCACACTGCTGAAAGAAAAAGCAATACCTGTATTTCCCGCCCTTCCGGTACGGCCTATACGATGAACGTAGGTTTCCGGAATGTTCGGCATATCAAAATTGATAACATGGGTCAGTTCGTCAATATCAATTCCTCTTGCAGCAATATCCGTTGCGACCAGCACACGAAGGGTACCATTTTTAAAATCAGACAATGCACTTTGGCGGGCATTCTGCGATTTATTGCCATGTATGGCAGCAGCCCTTATGTTTGACCGTTGCAGAATTTTTACCACTTTATCTGCACCATGTTTGGTACGGGTAAAAACCAATGC
>JBARSW010000297.1:0-14401 GCA_049644925.1 Chitinophagaceae bacterium
CTGTTACTAGAGAAAGTATATTGGAGTCTGCTGCTGTTTGTGTTTTGACCGATAGAGAGAAAGAACATGGTTCTCCGGAGGATACTTTTGGATTGACCGCGGAATTACAATCAGCTTACCTTAATTATATTTCTAATAAGAGGTTGAATACATATATCTCTCATGGGAAGTTTAGCCCAGCAGATGTAGCAATACTGAATATCTTACAGAAGATAAGTAGAATTGCTAATAATCCTTTTAATTCTGATAGTTGGGTTGATATAGCGGGATATGCCGCGTGCGGTGGGGAATTAGCAGAGAAAGAAAGAAGATCACAGAAGGAATAGTTCATAAGTCATTTCCTGACCTATATATGAAAGGAGACAAATGTATCTAAAGAATCCATCTAAGCATGACGCGAGGTTCAGAATGATTGATCCCATTAGTAAACAGCAATTCACTCTGCGGGCAAAGTCATTTCCTGACCTTACTACTGCCGTAATTAAACAAATGGAGGAGTTTGACCGCGTTACTAACGGCGAGTATAGTAAGCCTGCTAAAAAAGAAGCAGAGAATCTAAAGCTTCAATATAGAGCATTCATCAATAAGCTCTGTCAGCATCAAGTATGCCTTAATCTTGATGATCCAATGGTTTACTGCTACAATGATGGTTATGGAGATGCCCTACATGAGGTAGCCGGTAAGATTGACGATAAGATTAAATCACTACCAACTCCTCTTAAGAAGATTGCAGAAACCCTCGTTCAGGCCGCTACGTTTACAGTTACAGGAAAACCAATTAAGAGGCTTGGAGGATGTTCTAGTTGCGGTGGAACTAAAGTTTATGACCCCTCACAGAATAGACAGCTCGGAAGAGCGGGAAAAATCAACACATTATAATTATGGGAGATACATTAGTTTACGCAAATAGAGAATCTAAGCCATCGAGCAAAAAGCGAGAGAGGTTTAGTAGGATGTGCGACTTGCACTCTCGCTACATAGAGCTAAAAGACAACCATCCTAGTAAGTCAGACTGGGAAGCTCTAAACAAAATGTGGGATAGATGGGATTATTGCAGGGACAATAAGCCTATTGATACGAACCTTGGTCAGTTCAGATTTAAGGTATCAAGAGAAATCGGAAGATTTGAGGATGTGATCACACAAAGATCAATGTGGGCAAAGATTACATCTTACGAGGGAAAGGATGATAAGCAAAGATCTGAGTATGGACAGGTCATTACTGAAAAATTCCATGAATTCTGCATTGATCCATGGGAGGACAAGGCTCAAGTCATACGTATGAATGTCTTTGACATGGTTATGTACGGAAAAGGAATTGAGCATTGGGAGAATAATGATGGGTTTTGGCCTAAGAATATACCAGTTACTACTGTATTCCCTGATAAAAACGCTGGAATTGACCCTAGAGAGTTCGATTTGCTGTTTATTTCCAAAAAATATACCGTAGGAGAGCTTTGCTGCATCCTAGATGATAAAGAAGACGGAGATGGATGGCATAAAGAAGCATTGCTTGATCTTATTGATTTTGCCGACTCTTTAAGCGCAAACGATCCAAAAGACAATTTTGATATGTACTCAAGGGGAAAGCTTTCTCCTAAAACTCAAGATATGTCTATTGATCTTATATGGGCGTATGTGAAGGAATACGATGAAAGCATTACTCTTTACATCTTCCCTGAGAGCGGCGCGGTAGTTCCTCAGTCAACTTCATATAATCAGGACAGAGAGGTTAGATACCTTAGAAGTATTCCTAATTTCTGTGAATGTATGAGCCATGTTCTTGCAATTAGGTCCAATATCACTACTAGATCCTACTGGAACTCAAGGTCATTCGCAGAACTTATCTTCCCTTCCTGTAAGTTGTATGACAAGGTAATGAATAGGATCATTAGGACAGTCCTTAGAAATTCTATTTTATTCCTAAAGTCAACTGACTCCGATCAACAGTTGAGATTGTCCTCCCTTACTGATGATGAGGTTCAGAATCTGAATCCTGATGATGATATTGCAAAAGCTGAATCCAGGGTTGATGTAGGAGAAATGTTTCAAATGCTCCGGCAGGTAATGTTTGATGTTGATTCATCAATGGGAGCGAAGCTTGCTACTGGAAGTCAGAATGTAAAAGGCCGCGCCATCACGGCCAGGGAGGCAGAGCTTCAAGATCAAAACGCAACAAGAGAAAGCAATGTTGACGTTAAGATGTTTATGATATGCGAGGGGCTTTACCTAAAAGAACTATATCGCAGATTCATCGACCTCTCTCATGGCAACTGCAAGAAGGAGAAGAAGATGAGAGATATGTTCATCAAGGCAATGGAGGCAAACGGAATACCAAAAGAAGCATATGATCCTGATAATGTATTTGTTTGTCCTTATTACAACCCTTCCGCAGCTACGCCACAAGGAATTATATCCGGCGCTCAAGTAATCCTTGAGGCTCTATCAAGAACACCTCAGTCTGATGGTGAACATAGAGCGATGAAGGATTTGATTGGCGCTGTAGTCGGAAGCGAGGCTGTTAATTACTATCTGCCAGATAGAGAGTATATCGACAGGGATGCTTTACAAGCCGGGATGGAAAACGAGGCAATGTCAAACAAGGATGTATTCGCTCAGAATGTCCTTGTTATCCCGGATCAGAACCACGTCATACATATGACGATGCACCTTGCTAATTCTGAACACGTTATTGAAACCGTGGCGCAGAAGTTCCAGCTATACGGGCAGTCAATAGAGGAGGACAAGCCAATCATCCTTGACGATCTTGCCGGAATGCTTATCTCCCTAGATCTTCAAATGTCTCACATGGAAGCCCATATACAAATGGCTGCAAGAGGTATAAATGTAGATAAGAGAATTAAACCTCTAATAGAAGCATGGAAATCTACCATGCAACAGATACGCCTGCGGGAACAAGCTGCTGAAAATCAACTTGCAGCACTAAAGCAGGAAAGAATTCAGACCAATAGACAGGATCTTGACATGACTCTCGACCAGAGGCATAAGCAGGCCATGTATCAAATCGAAGAAGAGCACGCTAAGAAGATGAGCGACTTGAAGCTTGGAAGCAGCGTTGAGAAAACCAAGCTCAGTCTAAATGTCTCTGAGGCAAAGCATACTCAAAAGATTCAGCAGCAAGCTGTAGATGGAGAGATAAAAATAAAACAGGCCCAGCAAGGGCTTGAATTGTCGCGTCAAAAAGAAGCATCAAAACTTGCAGCGATGAACGTAAAGGCAGAAAATCAAATCACAAAACAAAATGTCCCAAAAGCCAAAAACTAAAAAAGAAGCACAGCAGGAATTTCTGTCAGACACAAGAAAGGTTTCTAAAGTCCGAGGATGGATAAATGATCCTGACTTTGAAGAGTATCTTCATTTTGTATTGACATACATGCACCCTTACTGTAATGAGGCAAAGCCTAGCGAGGTTCCTCATATTGAAATGCAGAGAGTAGGAGCAATCTTTGGATCGGCTAAATTGATTCACTTGATTAAATCAGCAGCATTTTACTCTCAAGATGACCAAGAAGATCACGACAGGGAATTTCGCAGGCCACCAATTAAATAACAAAACAAACTCATACGTATGAAAGATAAACAAGCAAAGGCAGAAAACAAAGAACCGGGCGACGCCAAATTCTCCGTTATTGCGGAAGCTCTAAATAGAGCGGAAAATTCACCTCCTGACAAAAAAGAAGTCAACAAAGATAGAAAAAAGGAAAAGAAAGGTTACGAAAATATTGATCTACTATTTAATGACGACAATTCAGAGTCGGATTCGTCAGATAACGTGGATAGTTCTGATGATGACTCTACAAATAATGCCGGTAATGATTTAAATGATAGCAATAAAGTCAATGACAATCAAGACGGCAAGGAGGAGGAAGATGATGATGTAATTGACGAAAGTAAGATTACTGGGAAAGCATCAGAGTCTTGGAATAAGCTAAAGAACTCAAGGGATAAGTGGAGAGATAGATATGAGGAGCTAAAGACAAAGACGCCCGAGAAGACGGTAGATGACGCGGCGGTTAAAAGCCTATCTGAGCAAGTTGAGTTGCTGAAAAAGGAAAGGGATCAATATAAGTCTTCTTTGGATAGGATTGACTATGAGCAGTCTCCTGATTTCCAAGACAGGTTCATTAAACCAATTCAAGAAGTATCAAATAAAATCGCAGAAATCCTTCCCTCTCCAGAAGATATTAGTAAAGACGAGAGTAAAAGACTGTCCGATCTCAGTAATAGGCTTTCTAATATTGCTGGAATCAAGCAAAACAAGAGAGAATTCTTTGAGATTATTGATGAAATTGCAGATGACTATATTCCAGTAAAGTCCCTTAGGCGCGCATTTGAAAACGCGGCGGAAGAACTCTGGGATAAAACATCAGAATTTCATAAAGAAAGAGAAAAAGGAAAAGAGCTTTCCCAAAAAGAAGTCAACGAACGCCGGAAACACCTTGCAGGAACAAGAGACAACATCTCCTCAGAACTAGACAGAGAACTATCCGACTTTGAGAGGAGAGCAAATCAGAGAGTAGGAGTATGGTCATCTAGTCCTGATTTCGGTTATGATAAATTCAAGTCCATAGAATTCGATAAGGCAAAAAGACTACTCGCCGATTTCGCCGAATCAAGAGTTATAACTCCAGAGCTAAGTGAACTCATCCTGCATGGAGCATTGTCTCCAATGGATAGAAAAGAAAAGGGCCTTGTTGCGAGTGCTATTACTGCTCAAAGAGATGAAATCAAAAAACTCAAAGAGGAAAATGAACGCTTAACGAAAGCGATGGAAAAGCGCGGTTACCGTCCAGGCGGAAGCTCTGGAGATAATAAGGATGACTCCGATGAAGACAATGCAGGTAGTAATGGATCTTCATACAAGGGGAGAAGCATTATTGCTGAAATGATAGCTAAAAGAAGAAAAGCATAAAAATAATTTGCAATATTTCATACATATGATATATTATCAATACGTTCAGGTAGTTAGACCACCTTAGAGTCTATTAAAAGCGGCAGATCAGGGGTTGGCCAATGGCCGTGTCGCTCCCCATAATAGACAACTAAAACTCACTCACTAACTCACACTCTCATACATATGAATCTTTCGTGTAAAGAACTGAACCTAATCTTCAGAGAATCAGAACAAAAGTTCTCCGATAGCTTGATTACCTACAAAACCAAGATCAATAACGCCTATTGGGGGAAGATTAAATCCGGTGGAGAATTCCCCCGCAAGAGCGGAACTGACATTAAGATTGTCAAAATCGGCCGCTCTATCATTAATCCCGTTAGATGGCAAGGCGTTTCTGACTCTCTTTGCTCTACAAATCTTTGCGAGAATCCAGCGCAAGACATTATCTACAACGGGTTCGAAGAGGACAGTTACTCGCTCGCTAGAACTTCGTTTAGAACTGACTGGCTTTGTCTCGATTCTCTTGAATTCAGGGAAATGGCATCGGTAGAACTAGAAAACTTTGAAGACAATATCCGCCAAGCCGCGAGATATACCTGGGAGGAGTTTGGACGCAGCCGCTATATCGATATGTGTGGCAATAAGATGCTGGCCATGGTAGATGCTGAAGACCTAACCGATGGGTGTTGCGATACCTTGAAGGTGAAATGCACTGACGATAGCATTAACTCTTCTGACGGCTTTAAGTGGGCTCGGTATCCTAAGCTTGACGGGACGCCAGGAGAGATCAATGAGAACTATGTGTTCGTGAATTGTGATCCTGACCATATTCCTAGAATCGCAGAGCTTTCATTGGATCTTCTTGATTATGCCGCTCAAGACCTTGAGCTTGAAGATGATATGTTTTCATTTCTGGATGAGGGGATTGACCTTCTTGACGTTGTTCTTGGTCATTCCAAAATGGGCAATAGATTTGCCACTCAGGAAGATCGCAGGATGAATAATGCCATTTCGTATGGTGGATATGATCCTCAGCAATTGAAGAAGACCCTTGGAACAAAGAATGTGTTTCGTGAAAGATACTCAACGAGATACGATCCAAATTCCGCTAGGTTCTATCCTGATACCGATTACAACACGGCTCTTACTGAAGCGGAAGGATACGCCTATAGCGCATCTGACCCTGACACATGGCCTAGATTCGCTCGGGTTTATCCTTATAACCCACGCGCATCTACAAAAGAAAACGGCGGAGTTATGTGGGTACCGAATAAAATGAATTACATTCGCGCTCCCTTCTGTATCTCCACCGTGTTCTCTCCTAATGTTTGCGCATTCGAGAGCTTCCCGGAAAGTAAGGGTATGGGCAGTGCTCGCAAAGAGGGAGTTGGGCTCGCTCATAACTATGCAGGAAAGGCCGTATGGCACAGCCCGCCGTGGGAATGTAATATCGATGGAAACAAGGGGTTCTGGAAGCTAGACTTTGGTGCCGCCGTTAGGCCAATCAAGAGAGAATTAGGATGGGCAGTTTTCCACAGGGTTGACCACAGAATTTCACTACAGGCCAATTGCTGCGACATCCCAGTTAAGGCATGTATTGCTCCGGTCGCACCTTACTGCTTCAATGGAATGGGCGGAACGGAAGAATCACTTGAAGGAACTAGCGGACAAAACAGGCCGTCGTTCTATGGAACCATCACCATTAACTAATTACAATTCATACATATGACGTTCAATAATCCAGTTCAAGTTTCGGCATCAGATCTATCTCTGGTTGATGTTGGGGACACGGTTACTCTAATCAGGGACACTCCAGATAACTCCTACTCCGCAGTTGACGTTGCTTTGACTGCGGTTGAAGAGGGAAGTAGGACGATCTTTTGGGATGAAGCTTCCGAAGGCATCAGAGAAGTCGAAGTCAAGGCTCTGCATAGCAAGCACAACGTGACTTGCGCTAGCTCGTAAAAATCGGTTCGGTAGAAGAGACGGCAAGGCGGTGGCGTTTCGTAAGTGGATGCGGGACGCCACCGCCAAACTTTAACTAGATACTCAAATGGACATTCAAGATTTTTTCTGTAAACTGACAGTGGTAGTTCGTTCCATTTTAGGAATGGAAGGGCAATGCGAAATCAAAACGCTCGACGAGGCTAAAGATGCAGTCGCAAAAGTATTGATTGTATTGGAGGAATAACTCAACCAGTTCATATATATGACACCAGCAGAGATAACGTGCCTTTGGGCAAAACTAGACGCCATTAGCGGAGCAAGCCTAGCTACTACCTCCTTTAGAGGAAGCGGCTCCAAAACAATCCCTGCTGGAACGAAAAGATTCTCCTACCTGGCGCTAGGTGGAACGATCACGGTAGGAGGGGTTACAATTCCTGAGAATATGTCAGCAGAAGAGCAGACTCCTGGTGGATTGTCTGCTACAGTGGATATAGCCAATGGGACTGGAACCGCATATTGGAACTATCAAGCCTAAACAAGTGAATTCATACATATGATTAATTATACACCACCAGGTGGAGGCGGAGGAGTAACCGATCACGGGGCTCTTACCGGACTGGCCGATGATGATCATACTCAGTATTTCCGCGCCGATGGATCACGCGTTGCTACCGCTGACTTCGACCTTGCTGGAAACAACATAGAAAATGTTGGGCAATTGGGGGGATTAACCGTCCCGGCTAGTCCAGGAACATTAAAGAAAACCTCAGACGCTACGGATGTTAGTTCCCTATCAGGCTTAGGAACAGGGGTCGGGTCCGCTTTAGCGGTTGCGTTAAATGCAGCATTAGGGCTTGTTCGCACTGAGGCTGACGGATCGCTTCCAGCCATCAGCGGGGCGAATTTAACCAGTCTGCCCTCCTCTGGGGCGATTAATAAAATTGCATACACAATAGATAATACGACATACTCTGTCGCTGGAAATAGCTGGTATTCTCCTGGCTTCTCCTGTTCATTGACTCCAGAGACTGGATCGACTGGCATAATAGCTATTGCTTTCCTTAACCTGGGGACGTCTTCATCGTCATACTGCGCTGTGGCAAGGTTCATAAGTAATGTAGCTGGAGCAATGACTGTAGGGGCTACAGCCGGATTGAGAACGTCTGTATCAACTGCCTCTCCGCTGTCAACGTCCCAGGTGTCTGAATGCACTATATTTGACTGTGAGGTTCTTTTAGGAGACTACTCAGCAAGAACCTACGATGTTCAATTAGCATCTGTAAATGCTGGCGCTACTGCATACATCAATAAAACAGGTGGCGATGCTAATTCAGCCAGCGTTGTCAGAACTGTAAGCGGAATATTACTCATCAATTACTAAGCAATGAACTATCCAGAAGCAACCCAATGGAAATGGCCAGGTAAAAATTTCGCATTTAGGGATTGCGATAAGCCAGAGTCATTCGTTCACCTTGGAGATAATTGGGATATAATTCCAACTACTGAGGAAATTATAGCAGCAGAAGCTGAATATGTAGCATTTTTAGAATCTTCACTGAAATTTGATACTGGATTAGGATTTAAACTTACAATAGACGGTGAAACTCAATCCAATATGGTAAAGCTTAATTCATTGATCGACGCCGCGGCGCATCAGGGGATTTCGATGACCACAGTGTCCTTCAATGCAGACGGGGCAAAGCAAACTATTTCAGTAGTTGAATTTAAAGCAATGATAGTCTCATACGGCATAAAGTGTTTGAACGTTATGGGGCTTGCTTGAATGAAAAATCGCACTGTATCTCATACGTATGAAAAGCTACACAACACAACAGCATGGATGTCCGGTAAGTAAACAAATGGTCAATGAGGCAGCAACTATGATCGCCATATTATCACTCTACGTTGCCGTAGTATCTCATAATGAGACGTATTCATTGAGGGCATTCTCAATAATTGGCGGCATAGCTGGCGGGCTAGCTGGAACTTACGTTTATGGTGATATCACATTAAAAGAGAGGGGCCTTAGATGGCTTGTGAATATAGCTACTTCATTTTTCCTTGGAATTCCTTGCAGTAGATTGATGTGTCATCTGTTGAGCCTTGATCTTGATGTGGATATGGCCTGCCTCGGCGGAGGGCTGATGGGTGTTTTTGGTGTAGCTATTCTCATTTTAGTAAAAAAGTCACTCCCATCAATACTGAATCTAATACTAAGGATCAAGGGTGTAAAACTCCAACTGAAATCACAAGATGATGAAAACGAAAGCAACAATAAGTAACACCCTGCTGGCTATTGCCCTTTCCGGCTGTCAGTTTAGATCTGGAAAGCAAGATGGTTCCTATACAGCTCTTAATTTAGGAATAAGAGAGAAAGGAGTAGTTCAAACGCCCGGAGGCTACATCGCAGATGAAGCAAGTGGCGTTGAATCGTTTCAAAACCTCACCAGCTTTGCGAAAACTCTTGCTTACATGGACGCTATTAAGGGGGTCACGCGCTCGCTATCAGGAGCCTACAGCGATGTAGTTAAGACAAGAGAGGCCGCCGGTGTGTCTAAGCACGCGGCGACCGCAGGTGTCCAAAAGGCGGCAATTGAAGCGGATGTAATCAAGTCAACAACACCAGCACAGTAATATGCAAACAGAAACCACTAATACACTAGTTAAAGTCCTCGCTCACCTGGTAAAGGAATTCGTCCTAAAGAAGCCAGGTGTATCATCTCTCGTCACTCTTGCTCTTGCCGATGGTATTGAGATCAAAAGGGTGATAGATAAGTCCCATTCCATTGCTGATGAGATTCTTGACCTCGACTCGGAAGAGGCTCAAGATCTTTCTGCTACATTCACAATGGAGCTAGGTGATTATGCAAGCAAGACGAAGATCGACGAGATCTTTGGAAGAGTGCTGGTTCTTCTCCCGCAGGTGAAGGCCGCTATTTCTGAGTTTAAGTCAAAAGACCCAGAAAGGATCCTCGACGCCACCTATACTCCGCTGAAGATCGCAATCAGTATTTACAACGAATTCAAAGCTGAGTAAGTTCATACGTATGAGGATACTCGCGGCTGTAAGCTTGTTCATTCTTCAATCTTGCATTCCAGTTTCTCTATCAATAGCAATCAAAGGCGTTACTGCAAAATTCCCGATTTATACACCAAAACAAAAATATGAAAATGCCAGATTGGATAAAAAGACTGTTCGCAACTATGTCAAAGGCAGCTAAGGCTGCGTGGGCAAGATGGGAGCAGGTTCTTACATCTGAGAGAAAACTGTTCCTTGCTGATATGATGGCTAGCGCGGCTCCAATCATTCAGGACATGCAAAGAACTGAAATGACAGGCGCTCAAAAAAGAGAATACGTTCAGCAGCAACTTGTCGGCATTGCCACAAGGCACGCTCTTGTAGCCGCTGGAAGAATAGTTGCTGGCGAGGTAAATAATCTTATCAATACGGCAATTGAGCAGCAAGTTCTAGTAGAGAAATCCAGCGTATGAGCCTTCAATTGAGACAAAAGCTAGTTGAAATCGCTCGGGTTAATGTTGGGCGTGTTGAGTCTAGTCGCAATCAGGCTCCATGGATAAAGCCGCTATGGTTTTCAACTAGCTACGGACTGGAAGGTTACGAGAACAGAGAGCCTTACTGCGCCGCTGGAATGTGCTGGGCTCTCGATCAATGGACTAAGATTGCAGCGGTTAGGTCAGCTATGGGAATGACTCCGGTCGAGATTGAAGGGTGGAGATGCAAATCAGCCGCTGTTTCTGGATGGTATAAATGGGCCGTAGAAAACAAGATACAAATACTCCCCCCTTCTGCTAATATGCACACTGGGGATTTTATCATTTACAGATATTCTCACATTGAGATGTTCGTAGATGATTCCGGGCCAAGCTCAAAAACATTTACAGCAATCGGATACAATACGAACGCTGCCGGATCAAGAGACGGGGAAGGTTGTGCTGAGAAGTCCAGAGATAGGGCTCTCGTTAAATACATCATTCGAGTAATGGATTAACTCATACATATGAACTTATGTCTTGCAAAACAAAAACATGCGACTGTGAAGCTATAGAATGCAGGCTAGATGCGCTAGAGAGCAACCAAAAGGAATTGGCCCAGAGGACAGAGGAATTGAGAGATGCGATTGATGAACTGTCTCCTTACGTAATTGCATTTGTTGCAGATGCCGGACTCGCTGGGGACAATCAAGACGCGATGATGGACTTGATCAACTCATGGGCTCCAAATGCTCTCGTTCTAGGAGGGGATAACAACTATCCTGACGGAGACTCCGCTGATGCTGACGATAATCTGCTTGCATTCAAGGACTACATTGAGGAAGTGAGATGCTATCCTGTCGTTGGGAATCACGACGAGGGCACTGACGTAATCCCGTCTTCGAGCAATTATCTTTATGATAAATTCCCAGACCTATTCAGTCCTACCAGGCCACCAAGATATTCAATCAAGGTTCCCGAGAAAGATGCTGAGCTTTTCTTTCTGTATAGCGGAATGTATTCCGATGGAAGCCTTAGCCCATACGGAAGTAATGCTGTAGGCGCGGAGATAGCTAGAGTAACCACGGAGATCAATGAGTCCGAATACAGCCAAAGACTAGTCTTCATGCACCACACATTCTGCGGGCCAGACATCGCAGGAAAAACTCATAGATACTTGAGTAATCTTGACTTTATCCCTTGGGTTCAAATAGGGGTAAAGACCATCTTCTCTGGACATACGCATACAGCATTCCACCTTAAGGGAACTGGAGGTTATGTAGAAAATCTTAATCTAGTTGATTGCTCAGCAACCGCTGAGGATCTTAATGCGTTTACGCATCCTATCTCTCTCATCGGTGGAGATACCTCAGATTTCGAGCAAACTTGGCTTTACGACGAAGAGACTAGGTATGTAGTGAAGATTCTTATCTACAAAACATATTACAGGGTCGAATTCTGGACCTTCGCCGGAGACATTCACCATGGATTCAACGTTCAACTATCTTAATTATGCCAATTTCTAAATGGAAAAGCCTTGCAGAGTGCGGAGACGAAGAGACCTCTACGTCATGCGATAAGCTAAAAGAAGCATCGTACGGAAGGGCTCCTTTGGTTGCGGGCAATGACAATTGCGCAAGGGAGCTAATTAGCGATCAATATCCATCTATGCCTTATGCGATGAACGATTCTAAATCAGAGTTGCGCTCCGGCTCTGCTTCTAAACCATTCATTTTGCCGTTACTCCAAAAGTCCTCTTCTGAGTCTTCTTGGTCGGTTGTAGCATCTAAGTCAGATGGAACTCTATTTAGATGGAAGCCAGATCAAACATGCTACAATCGCAAGGTTATAGCTACTCCTGATGGATTTGATTTGGTGTATGACAAGAACTCAAATGTGTTTGATAATGCTTGCATAGGGACTGTTTCTGATGTAGATTATATAGCTGGAGCAGTTCAATTTGAGGATTGCGAAGGAAATATGAAGATTAAATTAGTCTTCTTTCCTAAATCAGAGTTAATCACATCAAGTTAATCATACGTATGAATCACGCAAGCGCACATCAACTATCAATAAATTCAGACTTCATCTACCATCCAGAAGACGGAATGGAAATCTCTTTGGACGGAATTGAGGCTGTAAGTCAATATGAATCAAACGGAAAGATCATTAAGCCTGAATTGTTCTTCAATGGCTCTATTGTAAGATATAACGGTAGGTTGTTTTACGCTTGCAGGGCAGATCAACGCCCATGGTGGGATAAGATCAGAGTGGTTGGATGCGAGCTTGACTCTAATTATACTCCAATCAATGACACTGTTAGATTCCTTGGATTGAGCGCAGATAAAGATTGGCATCACGTAGAAGATCCAAGACTATTTGTCCACAATGGAAGGCTGATGATAGCTTACACTGATGGATTTAAGATGTATAGTTCGGAACTGGATGAATCAATGAACGTCATTAAGAACAATGGCGTAATGTCAGGCCTTCATGTAAGGACAGCGAATAGCGTAAAGAGGGAAAAGAATTGGTCTCCATTTTCTATTGGAAAAGATCTTTATTTTACATACTCCGCCGCTCCAAATGTCGTTATAGCTCCAGACGGTGACGTTATCATGTCAAATTATGGAGTCCAGTGGGATTACGGACAAGTAAGGGGTGGAACTCCAGCAATTAGGTATGGCGATAATGAGTTCATTACGTTCTTTCATTCTTCTCTTGTAATTGATGATCATCAGACTCAATTTGGTCAAAGGGTTTACTACATGGGTGCTTATACATTCAGCGCGAATGCTCAATTCAAGCCGCTTAAAATGACAGCAACGCCACTAATGAAGGGAGTCCTTTCGCGCAGCAACAAACCACGCCCAACATCAGCCTTAGTCGTGTTTCCTGTTGGGGTAGTGGAAGAGTCAGATCATTTTGTGGTGTCATATGGGTATAATGACATTACGACTAGGGTAATCAGAATTAGCAAGCCACTTTTAACAAAGGTTCTATAATGAGTTGCGATCCATGCAGAAAAGAAAAAGAGGTTCATACGTATGAGAATGGGCCTGTATCGAATGTATCAACTGGGACGGCCATAAGAACGTCTGACAGGAATGGAAATCCTAGAGACCTAGAGCCGAATCTCCATTCGGTTGCTCATGTTGACGGTAATGGCATCGTTAAAATGCGCGACGGGTCCAATTATGACCCAATTACATTGAAGTTGTCTTCATTGTCCGGACAAAGGCTAGTCGTCGGAAGAATGAATGACGACGGAACTGTTACTGAACTTGGATACGTAGAAGGGGATAAGGATGGATTTGTAATGATGAAATCCGGAGAGTTCCGAGTGATACCAACTCCAACCAAGAGCGTATCATTTGACTCTGATGACGTCGCTGGGTCAAAAACAGGACAGGTTGCATTGTTCTCATGCGGACCTGACGGAACTTTGAGCTTGGTTAAATTCTCGGGATGCGGCACAAAGAAATCTCTGGTTGTTGACGCGGACGGGTTTGTTGTATGTGATGATATTTCTGATTGCGCAAACGCAGAAGAAACAGTTGACTCTGACGCCATTAGGATGTGCGTAGATGGAACTGAAAAGTTCATCAAGCCAAATGAGGCAGAAAACAAGATTATTATATCTTGCTCGGGAAAATGGAGGATAGTAAAAAGGCCGATACTAGAATATCTACTGCCGGCTCCAGTTGATCTTACGATTGGTCTAGGAAACCCATTTGTATATGTGCCGACCAAGGTAGATAAGGCGGTTGGGGAATACGCCAATCCAGTAACTCTTCCTGATTTTCCAGTAGCTGATGATGTATGCACCAGTCAAATCTATGCGATCATTAGAGTTGTTTACTTCATGTATGAAATTGGATCTAGCTCCGCATCAACACATGCGTTTCTAAAGTTCAACGACCAGCATCTTCTGACGCTGGGAGCAAATCAACTAGGAAGCGCAAGCGGAGGGGCTGACTTTACAGTTCCAGTTAGCGCCGCAAGTAATAACTTCCATTTCAATGTGTATGGAACTAGCTGCACTTGC
>JBARSW010000298.1:0-6784 GCA_049644925.1 Chitinophagaceae bacterium
TCCAGCACTTTAAACAGAATTTGAGTGGAAATATTATAGGGGAAATTGCCAACAACGGTAAAACTTCCGTTAAAAGGTTTTTCTATATCTAAAAAACTCTGGTGAATGATCTTGCCTTTTATAGCCGGATAGGTTTTATTCAGGTATTCCACTTTCTCTTCATCCAACTCCACGGCCTTAAAATCAGTATTTTCTATCTGCAACAGATATTTCGTTAATGCAC
This sequence comes from Chitinophagaceae bacterium, assembly GCA_049644925.1. Taxonomy (GTDB): domain Bacteria; phylum Bacteroidota; class Bacteroidia; order Chitinophagales; family Chitinophagaceae; genus JJ008. The sequence continues at coordinate 224 of JBARSW010000298.1, forward strand.
CACCACCGGGTCCCACTTCCAGTAATTGTGTAAAAGGATGTTGTTGCAGAGAAGAAATAATTTTTCTGCAGATGTTTTCATCTTTTAAGAAGTGTTGGCCAAGCGATTTTTTAAGTGTGTACATTTCTGCAAATGTAGCTGATACAAAACCAGAAAAAAAACCTCCCACTTAAGGGAGGTTTAAAGATTTTATCTTTCGATATTAATCAGCTACTTTTTGAAATTGATCTATCTTTTAAGCACTTTGACTGTATTCCTTTGCCTGTCCATGTCAAGGTTTAACAAATAGATTCCAGAAGGAACAGAAGAAAGATTTGTCAACAGGAAAGTTCCGGTTCCAGTGCCCACAACTGTTTCTTCTTTTCGCAATAATCTCCCCTGCATATCTGTTAGTGCAATTTGCAGTTTACCTGTCTGTATTGAAGTGTAGCGGATAGTCAGTGAAGAGACAAAAGGATTTCCCAAAACATCAAATTTACTCTTGTTACTGATTTTGATCATCACTACATCCGAATAAATATATGTGCCATCAAGATTTAGTGACCGCAGACGATAATAATATACCGGTGCCGGGCTTGCTCCTAAATAATCATTTACTGAATAAGATGATTGTGTACCGGCATTACGGGCTGTTACCTGTTTCACTACCTGATAGTTAAAGCCATCAGTACTTCTTTGCACTTCAAAATGAGATAAATTATTTTCCTGTTCTGTTAACCAGGTAAGATTATTACTATTGCCCTGGTTGATACCATTAAATGATTTGAAACTAACTGGTAAGGTTGTAAGAAAGCTCCACAGATCGGCTTCAAAAATTCCTTTGCCATGTGTAACAGCCCGGAGTTTTTTCACAGAAGCTACTGTTGCATAGGTAAGGTCCATTACATAAGTGGCATCCCAAAATCCATTGTTATAATCATACCAGGTTGCACCTCTGTCCTGCGAAACATAAATTCCAAAATCGCAACCTGCATATATAATTCTTTTATCATTCGGGTCAAACATAATTGTATTAAACGGCACATCAGGTAATCCACTACCCCTGGGTGACCAGTTGGCACCACCATCACCGGTAACATAAATATGTGTAGTTCCAAAGCCGCTTAAGGTTACAAAAACACTATCATCATTTGTTGAGCTGATTGCAAAGTCTGTTACAAACCGGTCAGGCAATGCAGCAGATACAGTTGAAAAAGTGCTGCCACCATCTGTACTTTTCCTGATTTTTGCCGGAGGATTATAATGCAACCCATCATTTGCAATATCCTGCGCAAAAGGAGAAGTTGAAATATATAATTTATTGGCATTTAAATCTGATACACCAATAGAAACGGCAGGCTTATAGAGTGCATCTATATAGTTTGTTGAGGGAACACCTCCTCCTCCATTACTAAAAGTTCCAAAAGTACTTGTCCCGGTATTAAAAATACCCACATGCAAATTATCAGAAGCAACATACCATCGATTTGGACTGTTTGGACTCACAGCAATGGGAGCCATGAAACTTGTACGATCATCATGTGGAACGGCTATATCTCCTAAGTAAGCTAGTGCAGATGCCGGAAAAGAAGCACCATTATTAGTAGATGCGCTTACTCCTCTTGTATCATTAGAAGCTAAAGCTACATTTTCATTATCTGGTTTAAACATACATGGGCCACCATCTCCACCAATAATTTTGGCCCAGCCCGTTCCATTATAACGAATAACATTATTATCCTGTAGGCCACCAATTATTGTTGTTCCTGTTTTTGACTGAGCTACCGTTGGATAAAACTGCTGTATTTGTAACCCTCCGTTACAAGAAACAAAAGACATATTATTAATTGGTGATGCTCCGGCATTAGTGGTTTTAAAAATACCGCCATCAGTAGCAAAGAATGCCACCGTACTGCTTCCCGGTACAAACTGCATATCATGAACATCAGCATGCAAATAGTTTGTTCCCTCCTGAGCTCCGGGTAGCAGATACGAGCCAGATGAACTTCCTGTTCCAATAGTGGTTCTCGTACCTGTTGATCCGGAAATACTAAGCACATATTTATTTACACCTGACATAAATAGCTTCGTTGTACTTCCCGGATAAGGTAAAACAAGGTGACAAAACCAAGATTGGTATGATGCATGATTACTATTTGTAATCATAGTCCAGGAACTTCCAAAATCTGTTGAACGATAAACTTCATTTTCTACACTATATCCTGAACCAAGATCATTCATTCCGATACTTGCAAACAACGTATATGGACTTCCTGATCCTGCCACGGCAAATTTAACATCTCCCCTGTATCCGCTTTTTGCAGCAGAAGGAAATGTACCAGCGCTGATTTGTGTGAAGGAAGTTCCCCCATTTGTGGATTTCCAAACACCTTTGGTGGTATTACCCACATTACCAGCTGCTAAAACAATGTTTTGATTATTGGCAGGATCTATTGCTACATCACTAACATATGTACCTGACCAGATTGGAGTACTAATCCAGGTAGCTCCTGCATCAATAGATTTATATAAACCATCTGTAGCACAGGCATAAACAATAGTTGAATTAGTAGGGTCAAAGCGAATCTTTTGTATCCCAAAAAGTGCAGAAGTAACTTTTACAAAAACATGAGACCAATCAGCACCTCCATTTGTTGATCGCAGGATACCAATACCATATGTACCCCTGGCCTTCCAAACATTTCGTCCAATATTACCTACCTGGTCGGAACTATTAGGCCCGTTAGTATATGATTCTATACGATACACCTCACCTGTTCCTGCAATAATAATATTTGAATCTGTTGGATGGTAAGCTATACTTGCAACCCCCAAAATACTTTTACCCGTTACTACAGGTTGCCAGGCAGTGGCACCATCACCTTCTGTATAACTTTTCCAAATACCTCCACTTGCACTACCGGCAAAGATGGTACGCTTACCTGATGCAGCGGCAGTGGGGCTGATTGCCAGTGTTAACACCCTACCTCCAAAAACTTTTGGGCCAAATGCAGTCCAGTTTCCCAGATTCTCTAATCTGCTGGCAAAACCAACTGGTGTATTATTTTTTATCTCCTGGAATTGCTCCCAGGCATTCAAATATTTCCCCGTTAGATTTGCAGGATTGGGATATCCCTTTTGCCAAAACCATTCTGTCAGTTGTTTTTCAACACCACTGTAACGTTTGCGTTGTTTCTTATCTTCTGATTTTTTTTCAATAGCATTTTCCTTTTTATTACTATCCAGATTTTTACATGATGTGAATACTTGAAAGGCTCCTGCAATAATAATTGAAGTCAGGAGAAAGATCCTTGAGGTTTGCTTTTTCATAAATTGGAATTATGGCGGTTATATTGGATTTTGTAATAGCTGAACGACTTATATTTTCGTACAGTCTTTTAATTCTTATATTTTAAAAAACGGGTTTACCTATTATTAGTTTCCTTGTTTCTGTTTCCTGACTGGTTATAACCTGTACGATATAGGTTCCGTTAGGATATCTTTCAAGATTATCCAGTAAAATGGAATTTGATCCTGGTATCAGAGCTTGTTGAAGCGTTCTTAACTTTCTACCCTGCATGTCTGTAAGTACAATTATTGCATTAATATTTACAGTGCTATTAATATAAATAGCTGTACTGTTTTTTGCAGGGTTAGGCATAAGGGTAACCTGCTCAAGCAAATTCTTAATAAAGATATTTCTCACATCAGAATACCTTGATACCATATTATTATCTTTCAGCTTAAGTCGATAATAAGATTTTCCTTTAATTGCCTGTAGGTCATTGAAAACATATTCATTCGTTCCACCGCGGCCATTCCCTGTAGCATTAACAAAACCAATATTATCCCAACTCACACCATCCGTGCTTCTTTCTATATCGAAACCGGATAAATTATCTTCTGCATTTGTACTCCAGGTTAATCTTGCCATAGTACCATTAACTGCTTTTGCATCAAACGAAATAAGTTTTACGTTTAGGGGAAAATTGTCAACCAATACACGATAATCTTCTACTTCACCATTACTAAAATACCCTGTAGGGTTTGATGCGGTCATACCATTGGATTCAGTGGTTAACCTGATTCTTAAGAATGTATAATTACCGTTTGGAATGGATGAAGAAATGGATGGCCAATACAAATAAACCCCCTGTACTGCCGCAGATGATGGCACAGTTATGGGCGTTAGTGCTTCGCTTGCGTCATAATCTCCGTCACCGTTATAGTCAAACCAGGCAATCAAAGTTGCATTGGCCCCGGTATTGTTATACACCCTGGCATAAGCCAGGTAGTTTCCATATGCTTTATCAAAAATTGGAGTATAAAGCAGTCCATCATTATCATCAACTCCATCACCGGTTGCGTCGCTGGAAGTATTTTTATTCCATTCCCAATCCCAACCTGAAATAAATGAAGTACCAATAAATAAAGAGGTATCCCTTTCATGTAAGGCAGGTGATAAAGCAACCGGATCATAAGTAGAAGGAGCATCACCAAAATCTGCTTTTGGCCGAAAAGCTTCTGCTGCATCGCCGGCACCTGCCACCCAGGGCACAGACCCGCTAGCTGCTACTATTCTTTGTTTGGAAGTTAAAACATTGGTTCCATTATATGATCCGATTGAATCATGCAGCCATAATAGATTTCCATTCCATTGTTGAGCAGCCTGTCTAGGTTTATTGTATAAAGTTAAACCCAGATAAGTATTTGTAATAACCTGTGTCTGCAAGTTATAAATGTTATAGTTCCCAACTGCTGATGCTGATGTTGCATTAAAATCATACAGTAATCCATCTTTTATAGTTATATCACCCCAATCATGCAAGAGTGAAGAACCATTATCTACTGGTTGAGCAAAAACCTGGCATGCCTTAGTTGGCGTTATTGAATCAGCAGCAAAATCAATCCTCCATACAATACCTTCCCTTCCTGTATTTGTTGAACCACTTTGTGTTCCTTCTGCCCCAAGGAAATAGGAGCCATTATAAAAAGCTCCGGATGCCGATTCCAATCCATAAGAAAAGGTAGGAATATTGAGTGGTGCGTTATTTACATTACTAATAAGAACAGTTGGTGTGGCTTCTGTATTAACATCATATTTTTTTACATGTCGTATTGAATCAGGGTTGCCCACAGGTGTACATCTTTCCAATCCATCCACACTATAGTAAACGATACGCTTATATGGATCGTATGCAAGATCATTTATTTCAGAAACTCTTGGGTCAGTATCTGTAAACAAGGAAGTTGCCCTGCCAGTAGCAGGATCTATCATATATACTGTATTTAAATCATGTACGGCTAAAACATAGGCTGGCTGACCAGTAAACGGTTGAGATATTGCATAATAATTACTAGGAAACGCTCCGGTAACACAGGCAGCAATATCAGAAAGGAAGAAACGACCATTTTCATTAGTCCCTGTATTTGTATTTGTAACGGTCAGTGTTATAGCGGTAACGGGTCCGGCAATGTCTACATTCACAGCAGCATTTACAGAGCTATTATTAACTATTGTGCTGTTCGCTTCAACTCTGGCACTTGAGGTGTTATTGTTGTAAATTGTTAGTATGGATGTTCCTAATCTTGTCAAAATAATATTTCTTGCAGTCGCTCCATCTGTTGCGCCAAATTGTACCCGCTGACTCCTGTCAATATCATATAAACTGAATCTGACATTTGACACCGCCACATCAAATGTTAATGTGATTAAACCATTACCAATATATTGAACATCCGCACCAGCACCATATGATCCTGTTTCACCGGTATGGGAAGTGCCTTCTCCTAAATTATTTGCTGTGGCATAATTATGAACTATGGTAAGACGATTAACCCCAATAGCAAAACTTTGCTGTTGTACCATATTTGCATACATTCCAGAAGTGATATAAGTGGAATACCCGGATGAATTTCTTTCAAGATAATCAAGTTGATCCCAGTTAATATTGGCAGTTGTACATTGAGCAGATGATTTATTGAGAAGCACCACTAAACTTATTGCAGAAACAATAAGCAACGTTATTTGCTTTTTCATGGAAGTAATTTGGACAATGGTTTTCAAAAAATTGGATGTTCGTTTTGTTAAATCAGATGTTTTGTCAACATGTACCCTATGTTATAAACTTCTGATTTTCCGACTGCTAAATTCAGCGTTAATACTTAGAAATGCAACGCTTTCGTAGAGTTTCAGCCATAATAGAGTATAACTGGCAAAGCAATATCGTAAACCACACAAGATTGTATAGGATATTTACGAATGCACTGTATGACTTACTGCCATAGAAATCATTATTTTTACCAATAATTTTTTAACATGAGTCAACCTAAACCAGTAATTGGAATTTCCTGCGGCGACCTGAACGGTATCGGCATTGAACTAATCATCAAAACATTTTCCGATAACCGCATCCTTGAGCATTGCACCCCCATCATATTCTCTTCAGGTAAAGCCATTAACTTTTACAGGAAATCATTACCGGAAACAAATTTTAACTTTCAGCATATAAAAGACTTTAGCCGGATCAATGCCAAACAGGTAAACCTGTATAACTGCTGGGAAGAAGAAGTTGCCATTAC
>JBARSW010000299.1:0-18465 GCA_049644925.1 Chitinophagaceae bacterium
TTCTTTACCATTACCTAAAAAAATATTTCCTTCTACCGTATTATTATTACCATGCCGAAGTACAACTGCACCCTGGCATTCTTTGAATACATTATTTCGTATAATGTTTCCACAGGATTTTATGGAAACTATTTCAGTTTCGCCATCACAGTTTTCAAAAAGATTATCTTGTATGATGGTATTGCTGTAAAAAGTGCAATGTTCAGAAACTCCGACTCTTATCATTTCTCCTCCATTGCTACCAAGTGGTTTTCTTATGCCAAAATAATTACTGTCGATCAGGTGATTATTCTCCCGGCTCCTGTCATCGGTTAATACAACGGCCAGCAACACACCTAAATTTGTTTTATCAATAAAGTTGCAGTGATCTATGCGGTTATTTTTACCAAATAATGCTATCCAGTAATTATCTTTCATACGGTCGGGATGGTTAAAACTCCTGATCATACAATTGGTAATACGGCAATTATTAGCCACCTTGTTACCGGACCTGAACTCCCACACACTTCCTTCGGGAGCAGCGCCTTCAGTAAAAATCAGCCCCTCCACTATTATGAAATTTCCGCTTAAACGCAATGAACTTTTTCCTTTAATTATTACCTGTCCGTTTTGTGCAGCTTTATAAACTATAGGAAGAGCCGCAGTGCCATTGCATGATAATTCTATTTTAATATTTTCCCAAACGCCATTTTGCAATAGGATAATATCTCCGGGTGCGGCAATTTTATCAGCTGCTTTTAATTCCGTTTCATTTTTTACATATATCGTTTTTGCAGAAACAGCAGTGCAAAGAATAAACATGTATACGAGAAGAAAGAATAAATACTTCATCTGTTAATTTTTAAAGAGAAGTTATCGGATCTTATTTAATAAATTTCGCTGAGAAGAACTCCGGATAAATAGTTTGGGCTTAATGACTATTTCCTGGTTCGACATATCGGCATCACTATGCAGCATTTCAATAAAAAGCTTTGCGGTTGCCTTTCCCATCTCAAAAGCAAATAGCTCCACACTGGAAATGGAAGGGGTAACAAGTCCTGTTATAGGTTCATTATTAAAGCCAACGAGGCCTATATCTTTCGGCATACTTAATCCTTTTTCCTTTATTGCCAGCATGGCACCAATAGCCATACGATCACTGATAGTGAATATGGCATCCGGCCGATGCTTCATTGCCAGTAACTCTTTGGTAGCTTCATAGGCATAGTCCTGGTTAAAATCGCAGTGAATAATAAAATTTTTATCAGCCCTGAATCCATTTTGTTTTAAGGTTTGCAGGTATCCTTCCATTCGCTTATTACTGATATTAAGATTTTCCGGACCGGCCAGGATAGCAATTTTTTTAAAGCCCTGTTCTATTAAGTGTTGAGTAGCCTGAATTCCGCCATCTACATTATCAAGCCTTACTTTTGGGGCATCTATAGAATTAATGATGCGGTCAAATAAAACCAAAGGAATATTCTTGTTCTGTATTTTTTTTATATGTTCATACACTTTTGTTTCGCTGGAAACAGAAACAATAAAACCATCCACCAGGCTTTCCAGTAGCCTTTTTGTATTTACGATCTCACGACCAAAACTTTCATCACTCTGGCAAACCATTACTGTATATCCTGCTTCTAACGCTACTTCGTCAATGCCTCTGACCATGCGGGATAATACATAATCTAAATTTGGAATAATTACTCCAATAGTATGTGTTTGCCTGTTTAGCAGGCTTAATGCAAGCCTGTTAGGTTGGTAATCCAGTTCTTCCGCCAGTGCTTTTACAGCTTTTTTTGTTTCAGGTTTTATATCAGCCGCATCACGCAGTGCCCTGCTGACAGTGGAGGTAGAAATATTTAAGGCTATCGCAATGTCCTTTATGGTTGTTTGTTTTTCCATTTGAAAACATAAAAGTAAGGGCTGTTTTTCATTTATTTCGGGAAAATCCCGGCAGCGTTACCGGGAACGTTATCGGAGATAAAAACGATTTTTTATCTAAGTAAATTATAAAAGTGTTAGAAATTATCTAATAAAATGACAAAATAAATTGATGAATATGAGTAGCTGCGAAATGGTAGAGTTAAATAATGCTTCTAATATTACGTTTCGGATGAATGAACCGGGTGGCAAAAAGTTTCATTTATAAACTTGAAAGTGGCTGAAAAATCAGCAATGTACCATTCGGATTTTTCAATTTTATTTTTAAAAATTAATCATAAACAGATGGAATCCTTAAAAAACAAAGTCGCTTTTATTACAGGAGGTGCCAGGGATATTGGCCGCCAGGTTTCAGAAAAAATTGCTGCGGAAGGAGCTAAAGTTTGCATTAATTATTTTGATGGGGAAGAGTTTGCCAACGAAACACTTCAATCCATTAAAAACAATGGTGGTGAGACTATCATTGTACAAGGGGATATGACAAAAGCCGCTGATGTTAAAAATGCAGTAGGTGCTTGTACTGCCGCTTTTGGTGGTCAGATAGATATACTGGTAAATGTAGCCGGGGGATTAATGGGCAGAAAGTTGCTGGGAGAAATGGAGGAGGATTTTTGGGATGCAGTAATGGCGGTAAACCTGAAATCTGTTTTCCTGGTTACAAAAGCAGTGGTTCCTTTTATGCTTAATGGCGGTGCCATTGTAAACTTCAGTAGCCAGGCTGCCCGTGATGGTGGCGGATTTGGCGCTATTGCTTATTCATCGGCTAAAGGAGCAGTGTTAACCATGACAAGAGGATTGGCAAAAGAACTGGGACCAAAAGGAATAAGAGTTAATTGCATAAGCCCGGGAATGATCAATACCACTTTTCATAACACCTTCACAAAAGATGAAGTAAGAAAAAATGTGGCGGCCTCCACTCCTTTAAGAAGAGAAGGCGAAGCAAAAGAAGTAGGCGACCTGGCATTATACCTGGTTAGCAATTCCTCTTCTTTTATTACCGGCGCCAGTATAGAAATTAATGGCGGAACGTATTTTATTTAGAGGCATCCCCGCCAGTGATTAGTGGTTGATAGTATGATTGCTTTAGTATAATATGAGAAAACTGATTGCCATACTGCTGTTATTTGCAGGAACCCACACTTCTGCTCAGCAACATCCTGTTGCATTTGCTACCAAAGCAGATTTGATGGCCGTAAAAAATAATTTATCCAAAAACGTTTTACTGAAACAGTCTTATGCTGATATAAAAAAATCAGTAGACAAGTGGATAGGTAAAGACATTGATGTGCCGATACCCAAAGATCCTGCTGGCGGATACACACATGAAAAGCATAAGGAGAATTATACCCTGATGTTCAACAGCGGATTATTATTCCAGATTACCGGTGACACCAGGTATGCTGAATTAGTAAAGGGGATGTTTAAAAAATATGCTGTATTAAACCCCACCTTAAAAAATCATCCTGAGGCAACAAGTTCTTCACCGGGCCGTATATTCTGGCAGGCATTGAATGATGCTAACTGGCTGGTATATGCGGGTTTGGCTTTTGATTGTATTCATAATTATTTAGCTCCGGAAGAAAGAAAACAAATTGCTGCAGGGGCATTTAAGCCATTAGTGGATTATTTCACCATTGATATAAAAAGCTGGTTTAACCTGATTCACAATCATGCAGTGTGGGCTTGTGCAGGAGTGGGTATTGTGGGCATTGCTACTGATAACGAAGAATATGTACAAATGGCCTTATATGGTTCCAACAAGGATGGGAAAGCCGGGCTTATTGCTCATTTGGATGGTTTGTTTTCTCCAGATGGTTATTATAACGAAGGGCCTTATTATACCCGGTATGCAGTATTGCCTTTTTTCTTATTTGCCAATGCAGTCAACAATACAAAGCCGCAATTAAAGATTTTTCAGCACCGGGATAAAATTTTGAAGAAAGCATTAGATGGTGCCTTGCAGCAAACAAATCTGAATGGTGGATTTTATAGTTATAATGATGCTTTAAAAGATAAAACCTATACTTCCAACGAACTGGTAGTTGCTATAAACATTGCCTGGCAGGTATATGGAGTAAACAATGCGTATTTGCCAGTTGCAAAAGCACAAGGCCGTGTAGTATTAAATAAAGGCGGGGTTGGGATAAGTGAAGCCTTGCAACGGAATAAAAATATTGCTGCATATTATCCTTACCGGTCAATCGAATTTACAGATGGGGCAAAAGGGGATGAAGGCGGTGTATCGATTTTAAGAAGCGGAAACGATAACAACTTAACATCACTTATTTATAAATATAGTTCTCATGGCCTGTCGCACGGCCATTATGATAAGCTCAATATTAATTTGTTTGACGAGGGTAATGAAGTGCTTACCGATTATGGAGCTGTAAGGTTTATAAGCATAGAGCAAAAATGGGGAGGACGTTATTTGCCGGAAACCAAAACCTATGCCCAGCAAACTATTGCGCATAACACATTGACTGTTGATGAAACAAGTCATTTTAAAGGGGTAGAAAAAGAAAGCGAAAAATATCATCCGACCCGTTTATTTGGTACAACAGGTAATCATAATGTACAGGTCGTGAGTGCTTTTGATGATAAAGCTTATAGTGATGTGCAAATGCATCGTACCGTTTATATGGTTCAATTACCCGATGCAGAAAAACCGCTGATCATTGATTTTTTCCGGGCTTTATCTCCTTCAGTTCATCAATATGATCTGCCATTTAATTATTCAGGTTCAGTAATCAGCACGAATTTTAAATACACTCCTTTTACAAGCAGCCTGCCAACCGTCGGAACCAAAAATGGTTACCAGCATATCTGGAAAGAAGCAGAAGCCACCATCCATTCCCCCTTCAGCCAGTTTACTTTTCTGAATAGTAAAACATTTTATTCTATTTCTTCTCTTATTAATGATTCTGCTAGAATTTTCTTTACCCGTACCGGAGCAAGAGACCCTAATTTCAATTTGCGCAGGGAGCCTTCTTATATCATCCGGACTAAAGGAGGAAATCAATTATTTGTAAATGTTATTGAAATACATGGAAGCTTTAGCCCGATGCTTGAAGTTTCATCCAATGCTTATTCAGGTATTACAAAAATTGAGAAACTGGCAGATGATGAAAACTATTCAGCAGCTTCTATTACAGTAAAAGGAAAAACACTATGGCTGATACAGGCGAATAAAGATTTTAAGACTGAGACGAAACATGGTTTTCAGAAAGGTTCTATCGCTTATTCATGGACAGGCCCATACTGTGTGGTATATGATGGAAAACAAATCAAATAAGAATTAAAATATTAATAATTTAAAAATAAGGACATGTCAACAACTACAGGCATCGAAAATAAAACAAAAGTATTTGTAGAAAACGATTCAACAGCATGGGAAAGCGTAGGGGAAGGATTACGAAGAAAGATCATGGCATTTGAAGAAAAAATGATGATGGTACGGGTGGAGTTTGAAGTGGGTGCCGTCGGAACCGTTCATAAACATTATCATGTTCAAATGACCAGTGTGGAAAGCGGTGTTTTTGAAGTGGAGATTGAGGGCAAGAAGAAAATATTGAAGGGGGGGGATGTATTCTATATTCCTGCTAATGTATTACATGGCGCAGTTTGCCTGGAAGCAGGCGTACTTATTGATGTTTTTAGCCCAATGAGGGAAGATTTTTTTCCAACAGTTTAAGTTGAAAATAAATGTTCAGAATAAACTATATACTCGTTTACTTCTTGCTAGTAAGTTGCAGCAAAAGTTCAAGCCCGGCACAATCACCGGTTAATCCCCCCGTGCTAACACCGGGAAGGATTATTAATGTATTGACTGCTGCCCAATTGAGCAGTGCGTTATTAAATGCACAACCGGGAGATGATATCATTATGGCTGATGGTTTGTATAAAGGAAAGTTTGTTATCACATCAGCCGTAAGTGGTACAAATGCCAAACCAATCACTCTCAGGGGAAGTCGTAATGCGGTTCTTGATGCAGAAAATATAAATACCGGGTATGTTTTGTATTTGCAGGCTAATTACTGGAAAATAAAAGGCTTTACCATTACCAATGGCCTGAAGGGATTGATGACTGATGGGGCCAATCACAATGTAATTGACAGTATTAAAGTCTTTAACATTGGAGAAGAAGCCATACATCTAAGGCGATTCAGTTCCCACAATACAATACAATTTGCTGAGATCAGTAATACCGGCTTAAAAACTCCTGATTATGGAGAAGGTATTTATATCGGCTCTGCCGAAAGTAACTGGGCTACTTATACAAATGGGATTGCTGATAGATGCGATTCCAACAAAATTCTGCATAATAAAATAGGCCCTAATGTTACCGTAGAAAGTATAGATATTAAAGAAGGAACAACCGGTGGATATATTGGCTATAATTATTTTGATGCAACGGGTATCACCGGCATCCACTACGGAGATAGCTGGATAGATGCAAAAGGCAATTATTATTTACTGGAAAATAATACAGGGTTTAATCCTGCCGGCTCTGCTTTACTGGATGGATACCAGGTGCATGTAGCCGCTTCGGGTTGGGGAAATTATAATGTGTTTAAAAATAACAGCAGCACAGTAAATGCTGCCGGATTTGGTTTCAATATTCAATTGAGTGGAAGTAATGGTACATCAACAGGAAATAAAGTATATACAAACAATACAGTAACAGGTGCTGTAAGTGGTATAGCAAACATTCCGCTGAGTAACTAATTTAAAAAGATGAAAAGAAATATAATTATTCAATTATTGAATTTTAAAAGGATATAAAATGAAAAAGATTCTATTTACAATGTTCCTGGTGATTATTTCAGGATTCGTTTTTTCACAAACAACGTATTACTGGGTAGGAGGTTTAACATCAACTAACAGTATAACCATTGGATCTAACTGGAATACATTATTAAATGGGTCGGGAAGTTCAAGACCATCCGCAACCGGCGCAACAGATATTCTTATTTTTGATGGAACAAATGTGGGTGGTGCAACACCTGTAACAGGAACGGTTACCGTATTGGCCAATGGAAGTATTACCTGTGCACAATTAAAATTTATAAACAGTGCCACTGTCAATTTTGTCAGGGCCACCACAGGCACTTCCACTATGACTATTAGTGGAGAGGCAGGAGAAGATTTTGTTATTGAATCAGGTTGTACATTATCAGTGCCTGTTAGCACTGCCGGTAGTTTGAGGTTTGCAATGGCAGCAGCAAATACCGGAAGGGTAAGCGGAGCCCTAAGCATAATAACTACACAGCAATGCAGAATTGATAATACCACAGGCGGTACACCCGGTTCATTTGTTTTTACCAGTGGTGCTACTCTTACCAGCAATATAACATCCACCTCTTCATCTTATGCATTTGGAAGTTCTTCCCAGTCTTCTGAGAAATGGGTAGTGTTTGAAGATGGTGCTCATCTTTATTATGAGGGCGGATATAGTCCGATGGGAGGTACTGCAGCTTTTTCTGCCATTGATTTTAAACCCGGTAGCTTTTGGCATCATCGTGCAAACAATGGCCTGGGTTCATTTGTAAACAGAAAAAGTTTTGGAAATATAATTGTTGAAAATAATGCATCATTAACTGCGGATGGTCCTGTTTACAGGATCAATAACCTTACAGTTAATTCTGGCTGCACATTTATTACTTATAGTTCCGGACAGACAGCAATTATGGGAAACCTTTTGGTAAACGGAACATTGTCATCTCCAGTTGCCGGAACAAATGAATTGATCTTTGCAGGTAATGCCACTCAAACAATTTCTGGTAGTGGAACTATTAATGTAGCAAGCCTGTTCGTTTCAGGTAAAGCAAATGTGGATTTAAATAAGAGTGTAGGCGTTGACCAAGCTGTAAGGGTTATCGGAAAATTGAACTTCAACTCAAACCAACTTACAGGTAATGCAAGTTTTACAGCAGATGGTATTATTACTCCAATAGCAGGAACGGGTACTACAGCTAATGGATCTTACCTGATCTCTGGTAATGCAGGTATTGCCAATACAGCAAGAGGACTTGCTATTAGTGGTACAGGCATTGCAACCAATACAGTTATTGTAGCTTTTTCATTTACAAACGATACAATCTATCTTTCAAAACCAGCAACAGCTACTGGTTCAGGTGTTGTTCTGTCGGTTACATCAAATGGTGCTACGTTAGAAACAGCCAACACAGACGGATTTAACCCTGCAACAGGATCTGCAGCGGTTACAGGAAATAAAACTTACAGTGATAGTATCAATTATATTATCAATGCAGCTACCAGTTATCCTTTTGGATTATCTACAGGCGCCACGGCTACTTCCGTACATACCGGCTACACCATCATCAACTCAGCAGTAACGGCAAATGCTGGATTAACTGTGAACGAATACCTGACAGTAAATGCAAAAATAACACTGCGTCCGCTGGATACTGTACATATACTCAGCGGTGCTGTTATCAACGGGTCCTACAATGCATCGAACTATATTGCTACTGATTACAACAGCAGTACCGGAGAGCAAAGTATTGTTCAATATGATGGTATTGCTGCTGCCGTAACATTGCCTATCGGTACGGTCAGTTATTATCTGCCGGTTACCCTTACTCCCTCTTCTTCTTCAGATTTTACCGCTGCCGTATTTGAAGGGATCACTGCAAATGGAAATATAACGGGAACACCATTAACGGCTGTTCAAAAACAAACATTGGTAAATGCAGTCTGGAATATCAACCGGCTCAGCGGTTCCGGTAATGCAGATATGCAATTGGGTTGGAATACAGCATTAGAAGGATCAGTTTTTACAACATTGCCTTCACCTGCTATTGGGCTTATAATAAATAATGGTTCTTCATGGGCATTGCCAATTGGTACTGGTGATAATACGGCTAATACTGTAACTGCCGGTATCAGTAATTCCGGATCCTTTGGTGTAAGTGCAGTGCCACCATCACAACCTTTTATTTTTAATGGAATACCTGCTAAAACATATGGAAATGCTGATTTTAATGCCAATGCAAGCAGTCTGAATATTACGCAACCAATCGTTTATGCCAGCAGCAATCATTTAGTGGCAACAATTTCACCTGCGGGAATTATTCATATCACCGGCGCAGGTACCACAGATATTACTGCTTCGCAGGAAACGGATGGTTTTTATGCTACGGCAAGTATCACCAATGCTTTAGTTGTTAACAAAGCACCCTTACTTATAAAAGCGGATAATAAAGTAAAGTTTGTTGGTACAGCTAATCCAACTCTTACAATAACATATACAACATTTGTAGCAGGAGAAAATGAATCAGTATTACTGACACCGGCAGATATTTCAACAACTGCTTTATTAGCATCGCCGGTTGGTACTTATCCGATTACGGTAAGTGGTGCAACTGCTGCTAATTATGAAATTACTTTTCAGGATGGTGTATTGAATGTAATAGACCAGGCAATGACTTTTGATCCAATCCCAGCAAAAACATATGGCAATGCAGATTTTAGTGGAGGTGCTACCAGCCTGAATATAACACAGCCAATCACTTATACCAGTGATAATCCTTTAGTGGCTACCATTATTGCCAATAATATACATATAACAGGTACTGGCACAGCTTTAATTACCGCCTCCCAGGAAACCGACGGTACATATCCTTTCAGCAGTCAATCAAGAACCTTAACAGTTAATAAAGCTCCATTGACTATTACGGCTGATAATAAAACTAAGTACCAGGGAAATGCAAATCCACCACTCACGGTTACTTATACAGGATTCGTATTGGGTGAAGATGAAGCTGTTTTATTGACACCACCTGTTGTAACTACAACAGCAACAATATCCTCACCAGATGGATCGTATCCGATTGAAGTTAGCGGTGCTACTGCAGCTAACTATGAAATAAGTTTTGTTAATGGTATTTTGCTTATACAAAATCATATTTCTTTTAACCTTCTGCCAGTTAAAGTTTATGGAGATGCTGATTTTAGTGGAGGGGCCACCAGCCTGAACACCACTCAGCCGCTTGTTTATTCCAGTAATAATCCTTTAGTAGCAACTATAGTAAGCGGAAATATTCATATTACAGGATCCGGTACTGCAGATATCACTGTTACACAACAAACAGACGGAATTTTTCCAACTGCAAGTGTTACACGGACACTTACAGTAGATAAAGCAGCCTTAACAATAACAGCTGATAATAAGACTAAGTATGAAGGAGTGGCAAACCCGGTATTTACTTTTTCATATGCAGGATTTGTTTTGGGAGAAAATGCAGGTGTATTACAGACACCACCAGTTGCTGCAACAACAGCTACTATTGCTTCACCACCGGGTACCTATCCAATTACTGTAACTGGTGCTACGGCGGCAAACTATAACATTACATTTGCCAGTGGAGCACTGACTATAATACCTAAGTTGGTTCAAACCATTACATTTAATCCTTTGCCAACCAAAACTTATGGTAACTCAGATTTTGCAGGGGGAGCAACAAGTACAAATACTGGCATACCGGTTACCTATACAAGCAGTAACACTGCTGTAGCAACAATAATCGGAAGTAACATTCACATCGTTGGTGCAGGTTCCTGTAACATCACTGCAAAACAGGCAGGTAGTGATGAGTATTTACCGGCTCCGGATGTAATAAGAGCCCTGGTTGTAAATCAGGCTGCATTAACCATAAAAGCTGATAATAAATCAAAATATGAAGGGTCAGCCAATCCGTTATTTACTGTTACCTATACCGGGTTTGTATTAAACGAAACAGAAACTGTTTTACAAACACCACCGGTAGTTGCAACTACAGCAACAATATCTTCACCGCCTGGTACATATCCAATTACAGTATCAAGTGCCACTGCTGCTAATTATACCATAACATTTACAAGCGGAACTTTAACCATACTACCTAAGATTGCACAGACTATTACATTTAATGCTTTTGTAACTAAGACCTATGGCAATGCTGATTTTTCAGCCGGGGCAATCAGTACCAACACTACCATACCAATTACTTATACCAGCAGCAATACTGCAGTAGCAACCATCATCGGTACTAATATACATATTACGGGTGCCGGAACTGCAAACATAACCGCATCCCAAACTGGCAGTGATGTTTATTTAGCAGCAACTGATGTAATGAAGGTGTTAACGGTGAATAAAGCAGCTTTAACTATACGGGCTAATGATACAACAAAAGTGGTGGGAGCAGCTAACCCAGGGTTTACTATAACTTATACGGGGTTTGTATTATCAGAAACAACGGCTAACCTGACCAGTCTTCCATCAGTAACTACAATAGCTCTAACAAATTCAGCTCCGGGGTATTATGAGTTAATACCACAGGGTGGAAGTTCTTCTAATTACAGCTTTACTTATGTACCCGGAAGGTTAACAATATACCCGCTGTCCGGAACAAATGAACAATACTTTAATGTATTTCAGAAAAACAGCGGAAGCCTTACGGTAAGAGTGTTTACAAATAAGCCAGTATTAGGGGATATCATGCTTTTTGATATAAATGGAAAATTTATTGCAACAAAGAACCTCTTTATGCCGGTAGGATTTATCAGTACTGATTTTCCGATCAGTATAATTTCATCAGGTATGTACATAGTTACTGTAAGAGGTAAAGATGTGAACCTGACTAAAATGATTAGAATAATCAGGTAAAAGAAAATTGTATGAGAAGTAGATTATTGTTTTTTTTGATAATACCCATATTAGGATGTAAAACAATTGCTTTACAAGGGCAAAAGGAATTGCCTTTTGTATTGGCAATAAATCCCAATGCCCTTCAGGAAAATAAAGTAAGGATAGAAAAAAATGATCCCGATATTATTGAGGCTTATAAGCAGTTGTTGAAGGATGCCGGCAAAGCACTGGAGTTTAAACCGGTGAGTGTAACGGAAAAGGTCAATATCCCGCCCAGTGGTGACAAGCATGATTACATGAGTCTTGCTCCCTATCATTGGCCTGACCCATCAAAGACAGATGGTCTTCCCTATATTCGAAAGGACGGGCAAACCAATCCGGAAGTGAAGAACTATAAGGATAAAGAATACCAGCCGGAATTATGCAGAACCATTCATACACTTTCTCTTGCCTGGTATTTTACAGAGGATAATCGCTATGCAGAACATGCAAGAAAACTGATACGGGTTTGGTTCCTGGATACAGCCACAAAAATGAATCCGAATTTAAATTTTGGCCAGGCTATTATGGGGGTTAATACCGGCAGGGGTGCAGGACTCATTGATACCAGGCACCTGATAAATGTTGTTGATGCAATCGGATTATTGAAAAATGCAGACTGCTGGAAAGAGGAAGATCAGCTGGGTATGAAAAAATGGTTTTCCCAATTCCTGGAATGGATGCAAACCAGTAAGAACGGTATAGATGAAATGAATGCCAAAAATAATCATGGTATGTGGTATGATGCGCAACGATTGTCTTTTGCATTATTTACCGGACAAAATGAGGTCGCCAGGAATATTGTATTGAATGTGCAAAACCGGTTGGAAATGCAAATGGACGCAAACGGATTTTTTCCTGCTGAACTGCAGCGAACAATTTCTTTTCACTATTCGGTTTTTGTAATGGAACCGATATTTATCATCGCACAGATGGCAACACATACCGGAATTGATCTTTGGGCTTACACCAGTCCTTCCGGTAAGTCAATAAAAAAAGGGTTTGACACACTGCTTCCATTTATGTTAAAAGAAAAGGAATGGACAGGGCAGCAGATAAAGCCGTTTGATTTTGAAGAAGTAATTCCATTACTGGCAACAGGCCGTACGCAATTTAATTGTATAAAATGTAACGAAACGATTATAAAACTTGCTGCTGATAAAGCAGCGCAATTACGTATTCATTTGTTAACAAAAAACAACTGATAAAAATAAAAACTGCTATTATGAAAAAAATGCAATGTTTGTTTCTGATGTTCCTGTTATTTACCTGCGGTAGCGTTATAGCCCAAAAAGTAATAACCGGAAAAGTTACTAACAAAGAAACCGGCGAACCGATGCAGGGTGTATCTATCCTGGCAGATAAATCGAAAGTTGGAACAATAACTAAAACTGATGGCACTTATTCCATTACCGTAAAGGCAGGCACCAAATTACTGATCTTCACCAGTGTTGGATTTTCTTTGCAATCCATCACACTGAATGAAAATAACACTGTTGATGTTTCGATGGTTCCTGTTGTAATAGAAAGTGCTGAAGTAGTAGTGATAGGTTATGGAACTCAAAAAAGATCCAATGTTACAGGGGCCGTATCAAAATACAAAAATGACAGGATAGATGAATCGCCATTGTCAAGGCTGGACCAGGCGTTGCAGGGAAAAATAGCCGGTGTGCAGGTGCAGAATATTTCTTCAGAGGCAGGAGCTGCTCCTAAGATCAGCATCAGAGGTATCAGTTCTGTTAATGCCGGTGCAAGTCCACTGGTGGTTGTTGACGGGCAACCCATACCTGATGGGTTAGCATATATTAACCTGGCAGATGTAGAGTCAGTTGAAGTGCTGAAAGATGCCGCATCCGCAGCCATTTATGGATCAAGGGGTGCCAGTGGTGTGATACTGGTTACAACAAAAAGTGGTAAAGCAGAAAAGCCAAAATATAATTTCAAGTATTCAATAGGTACTAAAGAAGCGTATAAGCGGTATGATATAATGACAACTACCGAGTACACTAATTTGTTGTTTAGCGAAGCAGCCTATAAAGCCATGGATCCAAGCATTACACCTCCTACCGGAACGGGTATTGCCAGTAATGCAGAAAGAGCCGCTTATATTGTAGAACAAACATTAATGGGTGGAAAAGGAACAGACTGGCAAAAGGAGTCGTTAAGGCCAGGCATGTTTCAGAACATTCAACTAAGTGCTTCAGGAGGTAAAAAAGATGTCAAATATTTTATTTCAGGTGGTTATCAACGGGATCAGGGAATGATGTATAAAAGCGATTTTGAAAAATTTAATGTAAGGGCAAAAGTGAATATTGAACTCAGTGACAGAGTAAAAATTAATATAAATGTAAACCCTTCGTATACCCGAAGAGAGTCCCCTTCTGAAAACTTTACCAATTTTTATCGTTATCCCAGTTTTATTCCTGTTTATCATAATACATTATCTGCACAAAAAGTAAATACGCTTACACAGTGGGCAGGTATAAGGCCCGGAGATTTTGCACAACCCAGGCATTTTAGTTCTATTTTTTATTCAGGTATAATGCCGGATGGAAGCAATTGGGTTCCAACAGGTACCTCTGATCCATTTAGCTCTGCTCAGAACACTCCAAAATCTTCTGTAATGAACCAGGATAACCGTTCTAATGAGTACCGGTTACAAAGTGCAGCAGATATAACCGTTAAAATATTACCGGGTTTGGATTTTAAATCATTGGCAACAGTATATGTAAATTATGTGAATACGCTGAACTGGGCAAACAGGAATGCTACTGCCGATGGAGTGCCTAACAAAGGTGTTTATATTAATAGTTCATACATTGATCTTTTATCTGAAAACACCCTGATCTATACAAAAGTTATTAAAGACCATTCAATTGATGCCCTGCTTGGATTTACAGGTCAGCGTACAAATATAAACAGGGATCAAACTACCGGTTTGGATTATCCCAGTGATAAGATACAAACATTGAATAATGCAACTTCAATAGATAAGGCCGGCACTTTTGGTACCAAAAACCAAATTGGCCTGGTCTCATACCTGGGCAGGATCAGCTATGGGTATAAAAGCAGGTACCTGCTTTCTGCCAGTTTCCGTGCTGATGGTAGTTCTTATTTTGGACCCGGAAATAAATGGGGCAGTTTTCCTTCTGTTTCTGTTGGTTGGGTGGCTTCCGAAGAAAAATTTTTGCAGAATGTAAATTGGATAAGTAAACTTAAATTAAGAGCCAGTTATGGTGTTTCTGGTAATAACCGGATTCTTGATTTCGGATTCCTTGATTTATTGAACTCTGCCAATTATTCTTTTGGTTCTGGAACAGGTACTTCAACGTCCGGACAGGTTACTTCACCCACCATTATAGGTAATAAGGATATTACCTGGGAAAGCACTTTTCAGACAAACTTAGGAATGGATCTCTCCCTGTTAAGAAACAGGCTTAATGTTTCGGTTGATGTATATAAATCCAAAACAGATAAACTCTTACTGCAACAATCTTCAATGGCATTTACCGGCGTTCCCCAGTTTTGGAATAATATTGGCAGTTTAAAAAATACGGGATATGAATTAGAAGTGTCCTCTACTAATATTGCCAAAAAGAAATTCAAATGGACAACATCGGCCAATTTTTCGCATACAAGAAATGAAATTCTTGAGTTAGGAAAAGAAGCATACTTGCTGAACCAGGGTGAAAGAACGGAAGTATATCAGAATAAAGTAGGCGACCCTTTAATACAATTCTTTGGATATAAAACGGATGGTGTATGGCTTTCTCAGGCCGATATTGATGCTGCCAAAGCAAAAGGACTGACCAGTAATTTAAGTAATGTGTTTACACCCGGCGGATTAAAACTGGTTGATGTAAATGGCGATAATATTATTGACAATAATGACAGAACCGTAATCGGTAACCCGTATCCAGATTTTACCTGGGGAATTACCAATACGATAAACTATGAAGCATTTGATCTGAGTTTTTCTTTCCAGGGAGTTCAGGGAGGGTCATTAATAAATGGTGATGCCAATTATAATGAGTCAAGAAGAATGCTAAGGGTATTTAATACCAACCGCTGGCTTAGCCCGATGTTCCCAGGCGATGGAAAGACCCCGTATTCTACTATAGGTTTTAACTGGATGCTGACAGACTATGTTGTAGAAAGTGCTTCTTATTTTGCACTGCGTGATGTAAACCTGGGGTACACATTACCGGCAGCAGCAGCGAAGTTTATAAAAATGAATTCATTGCGAGTCTATTTTTCAGCACAAAATCTTTATTTCCATATGGCCAAAGGGTACAGGGCATTAAATCCTGAGGGTCGGTCTAATTCCGGTGCTTATGGTTCAGCACTGATTGATGGATACCAACGGGGTAGTTTTCCCATACCTAAAACTTTTGTTTTTGGAGTGGATATAAATTTTTAATACAAATAAAATATTATTATGAAATGCCCATAACCAATACTTGTATAAAAACCGAAATGATAACAAGGGCATACTATGTGACAAATTCCTAAAAAATAAAAATTAACACATGAAAGCATTTAAATATATCATTCTATTTACCGGGGTTGCAGTTAGTAGCTGTAAAAAAACAATTGATTTGTACCCCCAGTCTAATCTCAATACAGCCACCTACTATTCCAATACCAGTGAAGTGAGTACTGCATTAACAGGCTGCTATAATGGAATGCAAAGATCATTAACGGATGAATGGACTTTAACAGAACTCCGTAGTGATAATTCAGTACAGGGTGTAGCGGCAAGCACTTCTACCCCAAACAGGGACCTGAGCGATCTGGATATGTTTTTCCCCAGCACTTCGCATGCAGGCAACTACAATTTCTGGCTCAATACTTATTTTAATATTCGTAATCTGAATATTGTATTGAACAGCCTGGGAGTAAATTATAGTGAAAGTGCAGGTACAATTTCTTATGATGAGATAAAGATACCTGTAGCTGATGCTGACCGTAAAAAAATGGCAGCAGAAGCATCTTTTATAAGAGCCCATCATTATTTTAATCTCGTAAGATTATATGGAGGTGTTTTTTTAATTCATGAACCGGTTTCGCCCCTTGATGCAAAAGATTTAAACCGGAGTACAAAGGAGGATATTTATAAACTGATAATTGCAGATCTGTCTAATGCTTCTGCCAATGGAAGTGCCTTAAAATTTGCACAGATTCCGGCAACTGACCTGGGACGGGCCAATAGCTGGAGTGCAAAAGCTTTGTTGGCAAAAGTTTATCTTACCCAAAACCGGAAAACAGAAGCCGCCACATTATTACAGGATATCATTACAAACAGCGGTTACAGCCTGCAGGCTTCTTATGCCAATATATTTTCTACTACTGCTGAAGTGAATTCAGAAATTCTTTTTACTATACGTTATAAGGCCGGAGGAATTGGACTCGGTTCTGCATTTGCCAATTTATTTGCACCGCTTAACAGTGGGTCTGCTGTTGTAAATGGGGATGGTAGCGGTTTAAATTATCCGGCTGCCGAACTGAATAACTTATATACGGCAACGGATGCAAGAAAGGCAGTAAATATTGGTGTGTATGGTAGCGGTACCAGCACAAAACTATATCCCAAAAAACATATTTCGGCAGTAGCCATTATAAGAGATGCAGAAAATGACTGGCCTGTAATAAGATATGCTGATGTTTTATTGATGTTGGCTGAAGCGCAGGGTAATTCCACTTCCAGTATTGGTTTAATTAACCAGGTAAGAGTAAGGGCTGGCCTGACTGGCCTGGACCCATTATTGATAAACACACCTGCTTTGTTTGAGAATGCACTGGCAACGGAAAGAAGGCTAGAGTTTGCTTTCGAAAATCAGCGGTGGTTTGACCTGGTGAGGTTTAATACAACCTTCACTACTATAACGGCAGAACAAACAATGAAGGATCATTTTGCAGTAATGTATCCTTTGCATTATATAAGTTACCCGGCACCAAGGTTGACATTGGCAGAAATGCAGGCCTTTGTAATCGCAAACCGTCTTTTATTGCCTATACCGCAACGTGAAATTGATAATAATACCCAGTTAGTAATACCTCAAAATCCGGGTTATTAAAAGTAAAAGATCAGCATAATGAAACAATTAATTTTATCAGTCTTTATACTTGTTGTTGTAAATGGATTCTCACAAGAAGCGGGTGATACAACTTATAAGCCAGTAGAATTTCCTGCAGGATATAAAGCAGCATTGAATACGATATATACTAACGTAAATAATTGGGAGGGGAAAATGGATATTTATTTTTCTCCACTTGCGACTATTCCCACACCAGTTGTTATTAATATACATGGAGGCGGTTGGAATCATGGGGTAAAAGAGTCGCAGACAGGGTTCAGTACTTTTTTCAAAGCTGGATTTGCGGTGGCTAATATCGAATACCGCCTTACTGGTCAGGCCACAGCACCGGCAGCTGTAGAAGATACCCGCTGTGCTTTGATCTATTTAATTAAGAATGCAAAACAGTTAAATATTGATGTAGATAAAATTGTTATTATGGGTGGCAGTTCAGGAGGACATCTTGCATTAATGGGCGGACTACTTGGCAACGACCATCGGTTTGATACAAATTGCCCCGGCGTGGAAAAAATAAAAGTGGCAGCCATCATTGATAAATATGGGATCACCGATGTATGGGACTGGGCTTATGGTAAAAATCGTACCAGTAAATCAGCAACAAGCTGGTTGGGTGAAAAGGCAAAGGATGAAATTTTTGCAAAATCGGTTTCTCCGATAAATTATGTTACAAAAGATAGCCCACCTGTATTTATTGTTCATGGGGATGCGGACCCCACGGTGCCTTATGAGCAATCTGTTGATTTGCATAAAAAA
>JBARSW010000300.1:0-3281 GCA_049644925.1 Chitinophagaceae bacterium
TTCCGCCTTTTGGTCCGTTATTAAGACTTTGTTTGATGACAGAAAACAGTGCAGGTCCAATAGAGATGCTAAGTAAAAAGCCGATAGTGATTCCTTTAAGAAGCGCTTCAATCATACTAAATACGAAATTAGAAATACGAAGTACGAATACAAACGAGGTTATTTATTGCTATTTATTCTGCTTCTGGTAGTATTAATAGAAGAAACAAATATTTTTAATAGTTCAACTCCTTCGTCAATCAGTGGATTTATTTTTCCACTGTAATCAGTATTGAATTTCCTTAATAATTCCAGGAAATAAATAGCTAAAACTTAAAAACATATCACCCCTGCCTATGCGGCAGGCGGGCCTTCGGGGTTTTGTAAACACAAATTAAACTTTTACTATATTAATTACAACCCTTAGGGTTTGACCACATCACCACAAATTATTAATTAGCCTCACTTTATAAAAGGGAAGATTTTTCGATTATTCCGTACTTCGTATATTGTAC
The DNA here is from genome assembly GCA_049644925.1 of Chitinophagaceae bacterium. GTDB lineage: Bacteria > Bacteroidota > Bacteroidia > Chitinophagales > Chitinophagaceae > JJ008. The sequence goes on from JBARSW010000300.1 coordinate 495, forward strand.
TTTGTACTTATTTTAGATTTTTCCCGTTGCCAAAAACTGTGTCCATTCTTCCAGCATTTTTCCTTTCATTACTCTTGGAAATTTATGCTGGCTGCCGAGTTTGCCTTTTTGTTCCATGAATGACATAAATCTTTCTTCCGGTAACACTTCAAGAAAAACTTGTTTTAAGGCGCTGTCTCTTTCTGTAGCATAGTCGTCATTCAGCTACCGCAGGTACTCATCAATTCTTTTTCTTAATTTTTCCTGATCCACTTTGTCATTGGTTCCTACAAACCAGCGATGTGCAAAAAAATTTTCATACGGAAAACCAACAACGGTATATTCGGGAATGCTGATATTGAATTCTTCGCTTACCAGTTCTATGGCTTTATTCATATTGTCCACACTCATGTGTTCGCCGGTTAGACTCAGGAAATTTTTGGTACGGCCGGTAATAATCAGTTCGTTTTTTTCCAGGTCAGTAAATTTGATCGTGTCTCCAATCAGGTATCGCCAGGATCCGGCATTTGTACTCATGACTAATGCATATTCTTTACCAAGTTCCACTTCGTGTATCATTTTGGCTTCGGGATCAGCAACGATTTTACCATCATGGTCAAAATTCTTATCATCGAAAGGAACAAACTCAAAGAAAATATTATTATCTATAATGAGTTGCATGCCTTTGGCATGTTCCCTTGTTTTGTAACCGATAAAGCCTTCGCTGGAAAGATAATTTTCGATATATACGATTGGTTTACCCAACAATCTTTCAAAGCTTTTTTTATACGGTTCAAAAGCCACTCCGCCATGAACAAAGAAGCTGAAATTGGGCCAGATTTCATGTATGTTTTTAACCTTGTAATGTTCAATCACCATTTCCATACACATCTGGCACCAGGCGGGTACCCCCACGATATAACCAATATCCCAATCTTTGGCATGTTCCACTATTTCATGCAGTTTCTGGTTCCAGTCGGTCATGGCCGCAATACGACCGCCCGGTTTATAAAAATTCTGAAACCAGATCGGTTTATTTTTGGCAAGGATTCCGCTTACATCTCCGGCATACCAACCCGCTTTCCCCTTTTTTAATTCGGTGGCACCACCCAGCATCAGAAAACCTTTCGTCATGGCTCTTTTGTTGGCATCTTCATAGCGGATCAGGCTCAGAAACTGGCGGACGTAATTAATGGTATTACTGCGTAACAGATCATTGGTAACCGGTATATATTTACTTGCTGCTTCTGAGGTGCCGGAGCTAAGGGCATAATATTTTATTTTTCCGGGCCAGGCTACATCGGGTACCCCATCCAGTGTTTTCTTCCACCACTCTTCATAAATTTTACTATAATCATGTACCGGTACCAGCTCCTGGAATTTTTTTGCCGGATTTTTGCTAAATAAGGCTTCGTCAAACATGTAATGTTGGCCAAATTCTGTAAATCTTGCCTTTTTCAGCAATTTTTTTAACACCCTTAACTGCTGGCGCCGGGGATTGTTTGGTGGTATTTTTAAAGCTGCCGCTATTGCCTTTGGAAGTTTAATATTTATGATAGACGCCATGTGGTGTTGAAATATGGTAAGCTTAAATCTGATTAAAGTTACACAATGTTGTTAATGTGATAATTGCGAATATAAGAAGGAATGAGTTTCCGTTTTCTTAATCGCCCAGCCGTCTGTATATTCTTCCTATCAGTTTTAATTCGGCCAGGGGTTCATAGTCCCGTGCATACCAATAATCCAGCATTTGCAGACTTTCGGCTGGCAATTGTTGCCCTGTTGAAGCGGCTACACCATTGCATGCCATAACCGCCGGACGCAGCGGAGGAATATTTTTTTCTGCAGTGGCATATCCAATCCAGGTTTTGTAGCCCAATAATATCAACACACAATTTTTTAAAAACGAAAATGGCTTTTTTACTATCAGCAATTGAATGGGAAAAGAAATCAATGCAAAAAGTGCCACGGCTACATCAATCAATCTTTTCAGTCTGCGATAACGGGGTTCGGCCAGTTTAAATCCATTTTCTTTTGAAACAGATTCTCCAGAAGTGTCTTTTGAATCGCTGCCTACAATACTGTGGCTGCCGGCTGCATGTATTTTGGCATTTATTCCGGGTGGCAGTTCGCTTATTCCTTTAATAATATCTGCAAACAAAAGACTCCCGTTGCAATAAATTACTTCCCTGAGTGGCAAGGCTGCTGAAAGGGCGGAAAGGTTTTTATAGTGTCCTATTGCTGAAAAATCATTGCTTTCTACAGCTACTCTTCCCAAAATTCGCTGGTTGAAACTGGCGTCGTTTAATATTTGTACTGCCCGTTCATATTCTTCCTGTGTACCCGCAATGACTGTATGATGAACTTCTTCTTTATCCTTGTTATTGCTTATTACGTTGGTACGAATCAACAACCATCTTAAAATACTTATCAGCATAAATGCCAGTAATGCCCCAAATAAAACGATGGCTCTTGAAAAACGGTATTGTTCCGGCAATAATGCATAACCAGCCAATAATACAATTATGGAAACAACTGATGAACCAACCAGTTCTGAACGTTTATAACGCTTATCATAGAGGCCGGCATAATAGGCGGTGATGAGATAAAAAATGGTATAAGCCGGAAATGCAATCCAAAGTAATTTATAATCGTAATGTATATCTGGTCTTACGTAATTGCCCCAGATATTTTTCATTAACCAAAATGAAACCAGGATCAGGCCAGCATCAATTAAAGGCAATCCGATACGGCGGATAAAACTGCCTAAAGCAGTAAGTGCAGCCCTGAACCAAATAGCCAGGTGAA
>JBARSW010000301.1:0-3174 GCA_049644925.1 Chitinophagaceae bacterium
ATTTTTGAAAATTCAAGAGCCAGGTTAAAAAATTTATCACTGTATTTCCCGTTTTCTTCAACAGATATTGCCGTTGTTAGTTTCACTTCCGCTTCTGAAAGGTTGTTATTTTTAATACTTACCATGCGAAACATTAAAGCTATCCCGTCCTGGTAAGGTGCTATAATTGCATTATCGCTGTATTTCAAAAAGGCTTTTGGGTGAGAAAAGCGACCATAAAATAAGCCGGTGGCTATGGCGAAACTCAATAAACCTAAAAACGCTTCAATTGTTGAAACAGCACTAGCCATAAATCCAGTTGGGCTTATTCTTCCATAGCCTACTGTCGTAAAAGTTTGTGCACTGAAAAAGAAAACCTCGGTAAAATTCTTTATCGATGAACCAGTATTTACACCCGAAAGGTGATTAATGCCAATCAGATAATAAATTCCGGCAAAAAAAAGATTTATAGAGACATAAATTATAAGAAGTAATAATAAAAAATATTTCCTCTTTAATCCCAGCATAGTATGGTACCAACTATAGCGGTTTAAGAGACTGGTACCGGTTTTAAAAACGTTTGCCGCACCGTCACGATTCACAAAACGACCACCTGAACTATTGCTATTGGTACCAAAGCCGGTATTGACTTCTTCCTGTAAATTGCGTTGTCTTTTGAAAATTGCCATATTCAAATGTAGAATTAATTGGGAATATGTTTTGTTCAAAGGTCAGACTGTTTTAATTTTAGTACTAATGGGTAGGAAAAAAATATTATGGCTCTGTAGTTGGTATCCGGACCGGCTCGATCCATTTAATGGAGATTTTATACAGCGACATGCAAATGCTGCTGCATTGTATAACGATATTCATGTAATATATGTGGCAGAAGATTCAACCGGAAAAATCAAAAATTCATTTAAGGAGATTTGCAAAAAAGATAATCTGACTGAGTATATTGTTTATTGTAAAAAAAGCACTTCCTTCCTGGTGAAATATTTTTCACATTTCCGGTGGCTGTTTATTTTTAAAAAGGCCATACGAAATTATATTATTGAAAATGGCAAACCGGATTTAATACATGTTCAGGTGCCAATGAAAGCAGGAATTTTAGCATTATGGGCAAAAAAGTATCATAAAGTTCAATACGTAATTACAGAGCATTGGGGTATTTATAATGATATTGAGGAACATAACTATCAAACTAAGAATTGGATTTTCAAAAAGCTCACTAAAAAAATTTTCAGTAGCGCTTTAAGGTTTATTAGTGTTAGTAAGTTCCTTGCAGAAGGTGTGAATAAACTAGTGGTTCATAAAGAATATATAATATTACCAAATACGGTTAATACAGATTTGTTTTATTATAATGAAAAAAAGGCCAACCCATTTCGTTTTATTCATATTTCTAATATGGTGCCGTTGAAGAATGCGGAAGGAATATTAAGGTCTTTTCAAATGCTTTTAATCAAATATCCAGATGCTGAATTGGTAATGGTGGGCAACAAAGATTTGGAAATTATTAATTATGCAAATATTTTGGGACTTAGCCAAGATAAAGTTTCATTTCGGGGAGAAATTAAATATGAGCAAGTTGCTGTTGAAATGCAAAAGTCGGATTGTCTTCTTTTGTTTAGTAATATTGAAAATTCGCCTTGTGTAATTGGCGAAGCCCTATGTTGTGGGGTACCGGTAATTGCATCTGTAGTTGGAGGAGTGCCAGAATTGGTTAATAATACAAATTCAATACTGGTGGAAAGAGGAAATGAAAATCAATTGGCAGAGGCAATGCTTAATATGATTATTGATTATGACAATTATGAAAGAAAAAAAATAGCTGAAGATGCAAAAAACAAGTTCAGTTATCTGGTTATCGGAAAAAAATTAGATGAAATTTATACGAACATCACTTCGGGAAAGGATTAGCCTTTTAATTTATTTATTAATTCTACATATTCTGTCATTGCATCTGTAGTAGATTTTCCTTTTAGTGCTGTCCATGCTTCATATTTCGCTTTTCCTACAAAATCAAATGGATTAGAAGGAGGGTCCGTATCAACATCTCCTACACTTCCTTGTTTGTACAGGGAATAAAGTTGAAGCAGGGTTTCATTGTTTGGTCGCTCAGCTAGATTTTTACTGTCTGCCGCTGCCTGCTCAAATAAATCTTTCAGTTCCATAAAAAATTAAAATTGTTAAGTAAGGAAAATTATATTTAATACAAGTACTAACTGGTTCTGGCATTATCAATGAAAATTAATTTCACCTTGTTTTTATTTTCAATTATTTTATAAAATTCTTCCAGGTAATCAATCATTACTTTCCTGTTTCTATCTGTGACAAGCGTAAAATTTGTGATTAATGAGATGATGCTGTTTTTCTTTGCTCTGAAAACATCCAGTGTGCTTTGTACCTCTTCCATAGTTCTTGGAAAGCCCCTGTAAACTCTTTCGGTTACCTTTTCTGTTCCAATAATTTCATTTGGTACAGCGTAACTGGCATCTACCAGGCCACAATAATCAAAATCGTATGGTATCGCATAAGGGAAAGCGGCATCATTAAATTTGTCAAAAAGAAGTTTTATATTATGATTGTTTGGGACAGCCCAATCTGTATTTCCAATCATATATTGAAAAATTGCTACCATGGTCATCATGTTTCGGTCTGTAGCTTCTGTAAGGTATTGGCCATGTTCTTTTTTCTTACTATTGGTTCTTCTGGCCAGGTCCCCATCATCTTCAATCAGAAACGAATATTGCGAAAAAGGTTTTACCCTGTTTTTGGAATCAATATAATTTGTATTTAATAATCTAACCCGAAAACTTTTTTCTTCAAGAAGGTTGTAAATTTTATAAATCAGAAATTCTTTTAGTAATAATTGTTCGTCATCGACTTTTACACCACAACCGAGTACCATTTTCAATTTTCCAAGTTGTGATAATTTTGAAGCACCATCATTCCGGAAATTTATCATCATGGGGGGTATCCTGCAATAGCCTCTTCTGAATTTTCCTCTGGGACTTACAGCAATTGTTTCAGTAATCACTGAACTGTCAGGAAACTTCATCGTTACGGTACCTGTTTGGAATACATCTTCACCTTTTTGTGATTGAAGTCCTCTTATGTCTGTTGTCAGATTCATTTCAATCAACTGTTCATCAGTAAAAAAACGGATACTATCTATCTGCTGGGCATTCA
>JBARSW010000302.1:0-10471 GCA_049644925.1 Chitinophagaceae bacterium
AAATCAGGTAATTCTTTTTGATGGCGTATGCAATTTTTGCAATTACTGGGTAAATTTTACGATTAAAAAAGATAAAAAAAAGATACTCAGATTTGCCCCATTGCAGGGTGAAACAGCCAAGCGATTAATAGCAGATTATAAAATCAATCACACTACACTTAGCTCTGTCATATTTATTGACAATGGTAAAGCATACACTCAGTCATCTGCCGCATTAAGAATTTGCAAGCACCTTGATAATGGATGGAAATTATTTTACGGCTTAATTATTATTCCAAAATTTATCAGGGATCCTATTTATAACATTATTGCCCGTAACCGCTACAAATGGTTTGGGAAAAAAGATACCTGTATGATCCCCACACCTGAGTTAAAAGAAAGATTTCTGGACTGAATTTGTTTATTCACTTTTTACTTCTCATTGATGGCAGTAATCACTTTTTCAATATTAAGCATCCCGTAATTAAAAGTGTGTTTTGAGCCATCTGTCAAGGTGACAACTGCTTTTTTAGCTAAAAAACTTTTTTCTGCATTCACTCCAGTAATGTCTGACTTATTTATTTCAAGGTATCCTTCACTTCCCCATTTTACAAACATTGCTTCTGACAGTAACCCTTTTGCAGATACATCATATTGTGCATCATAAAGTAGCCTTTTGTTTGTAATGGTAAGTTTCCCATTAAATTTTCCGCCGCCAGGTGGGGAATAAAGTATGGTCCAGGTGTCGATTACGTGTTCCTCGGGTAATAAGTTGAAAGGTGATTTTGACATAATGGTTAATTTTATCTTCTGAAGTTACTTTATTTCTACAACTCCCTTCATATAAAAAACACAGGTTCCACCAATAATTACCCGGTCATTATTAACCTGTTCGCAGCAGATGTCTCCTCCCCGCTTTGAGAGTTGTTTAGCCTTCATTTTTTTCTTGCCAAGTTTTTCACTCCAAAAAGGAATTAACTGAGAATGAGCAGAACCCGTTACTGGATCTTCATTAATACCAACTCCGGGTGCAAAAAACCGAGATACAAAATCAACTTCTTTTCCCTGTGCCGTAATAATCATATTATCGATATACTTTTTCATTAAAGAAAAATCAGGTACACAATGCTGAACAGCATGCTCATTTACCAGTTCCACTAATAAATCCCTGTTTTTATAAACGCCAACAATTTCTGCCCCATTAAGTATGGCAGATAGTTCAGCCGGGTATTCACTAACTCTTTCTGGTTTCAAGGATGGGAAATCCATCAATAGCTTTTCTTTCTCTTTCGTTATAATCAATAAGCCGCTTTGCGAACTAAAAACAATTTTTCTTTTTTTCTTTTTTAGTAAATTAAATATTGTAAAAGCGGCCGCCAGTGTAGCATGGCCACATAAATTGACTTCAATTGCCGGAGTAAACCACCGGATATCAAAATCAACATTCTCTTTTTTTGACGGAACAAAGAACACCGTTTCACTAAGGTTATTTTCCAAAGCAATTTTCTGCATCAATATTGTATCCAGCCATTTTTTCAGTGGAATAACTGCTGCAGGATTGCCACCAAATAAATTATTGGTGAATGCATCAACCTGGTAAAGTGTAAGTTTCATTTTTTATTCTTTAGTATGTAAAATTGCGGTAAGAAAAGTTTAAAGCGAAAAGTCAAAATACGAATAGTTGGAAACGGCAAAAAAAAATTGTACCAAGTACATCAATAATACCATTTAGATTCGAAGAAGCTCTTTGGGAAATGTCAAGCTGAGTTTATCGAAGCCCATAAATCACCCTTCGGTTAACTCAGGGTGACAATACGTTTTTAATGTCTAAATGATACAAAATGTAAAAAAAATTGCAAGCATTGAAAAACAATAATACAATTACGGACAAGTCAGGCTGCAAAAAAATCCCGTCTTTTGCGGGATTATAATAATGGTTTTGAAAAATCTTATTTGTCGTCTTTATCCTTTTCTTTTTCCAAGCGGAAAGATACTTTACAGATAACTCCATAAGATTTTATTTTTCCATCTTTTACATGCACTTTCATATCCTTTACCCAAATGGAATCAATATTCCTTATTGTCTTAGAAGTTTCTTTTACCGCCTGTTTAACTGCATCATCGAAGCTCTTATCGGATGACGCAATAACTTCAATAACTTTTACAATGGCCATGATTAATAGTTTAATGATTAAGAAATATTAAGGAGGATAAGATACAAATTTTCCTGTGAAAAAGAAAAATTCCTTCTCAAAAATTTATGCATACTCTTTTATATAAGGATTACGGCAAGGGCCTCATTCTGCCATCATCTGCTTTATCACCGCTTCAATTTCTTCTGCATTTGGTTTGCTGAAGTAATCTCCATCGCTTCCATAGGCAGCCCGATGGTCTTTAGCGGTGATTGTTCGTGGTGCTACATCCAGGTATTTGTAACCGCCCTGTTCTTCCATCACTTTATTAAACATATAGGCAGCTGCTCCACCCGGCACATCTTCATCTATAAATATAATCCGGTTGGTTTTTTTCAACGAATCAAGAATTGTATGATGCAGATCAAAAGGCAATAAAGTTTGCACATCCACAATTTCACAACTGATACCCTGCGTTTCCAAAATATTTACAGCATCTTGAATAATACGCAGGGTGGAACCGTATGAAACAATTGTTACATCAGTACCTTCTTTAATTACTTCCGGTACTCCTAATGGTATTGTAAACTCCAATAGGTTGGAAGGTAGTTTTTCTTTTAACCTATAACCATTCAAACATTCAATAACCAGGCCCGGGTCGTTACTCCTCAATAGGGTATTGTACATACCCACAGCCTGTGTCATATTTCTTGGCACACAAACATAAATACCACGGAGTGAATTTATAATCATTCCCATTGGCGAACCACTATGCCAGATACCTTCCAGCCGGTGTCCTCTTGTACGAATTATTAACGGACAACTTTGCTGGCCATGTGTACGGAAATGCAGTGTTGCCACATCATCACTTAACGGTTGTAATCCATACAAAAGATAATCAAGATATTGGATTTCTGCTATCGGCCTTAATCCACGCAAAGCAAGGCCGATACCCTGTCCCATAATACTTAACTCACGGATACCGGTATCAAAAATTCTTTGGTTACCATGCTTCAGTTGTAAAGTACTGAAGCCCTGATTCACATCACCGATATAACCAAGGTCTTCACCAAAAGCCATCACTTTAGGATGTGTTGAGAATAATTCATCAAAATACTTGTTCAAGACCTCAAATCCATTTTTAATGGGAGACTCTTTTAAATAAACAGGTTTTACTTCAACTACTTTCAATGCACTCTTTGGCCCTTCATTATATAAATAGGAGTTATATAGTTTTTTGTTTTCAGTAGCAAGGTCATTAATATAATCCTTCGTCCAGAAAGCGGCATCATTATTACCAGCCAGGGTAAGGGCAATATTCAATATTCTTAACACATCTCTTCGAAGTGGCTCACGGTTAGCAGATAATCCCATCGCCAGTTTTTGTAAAGCCTCTTTATGTTCGGGTAATGCGTTGGCCATAGAGTAAATCAACTCCGTTGCCCGTTCAGCCTGTTTTTTAATCGGAGAAAGATATTTTTCCCATGCTGCAGCTTTGCTATCTCTGACAAATTCTTTTGCCCTATGAGATATTTCATTCAATTCTTCCTCTGAAGCCAGTGAATTCTCAATCAGCCATTCTTTCATTTTTTTTATTCCATCCCATTCCCTCTCCCATTCTAATCTTTCAGAGCTTTTATATCGTTCATGGCTGCCAGATGTAGAGTGACCTTGTGGTTGAGTTATTTCTTCTACATGAAAAAGAACAGGAGTATGCGTTTCCCTGGCCAGACGGATTCCTTCTTCAAATACTTCGCACATACCGGCATAATCCCATCCTCTAACTTTATAAATACTAATACCATTGCTATCTCCTTTTTTCTGCAATCCGCTCAATGCTTCAGAGATAGAAGACTTAGTTGTCTGATATTCTTTTGGAACCGAAATGCCATACCCATTGTCCCAAACAAAAACTGCCAATGGCACCTGCAATACTCCGGCAGCATTAATTGTTTCCCAGAAATGGCCTTCACTGGTTGATGCATCCCCTATTGTAGCAAAACAAACCTCATTCCCATTATCTGATAGATTGCTGAATTGTTTCAACACATCAATTTGCCGGAATGATTTAGAGGCAAAGGCAAGCCCCAATGCCCTGAGCATTTGCCCGGCAGTCGGGGCAATATCACTGGAAATATTTTTTAATTCTGCCAGGTTTAGCCATTCACCATTTTCATCTGTAAAAGGAGTGGAGAAATGACTGTTCATTTGCCTTCCTGCACTGAATGGGTCATTTTTAACATCAGGGTCGGCAAAAAGCTGGGAAAAAAATTGTTCAACTGTAGCCAGGCCTGATGCGAACATAAATGTCTGATCCCGGTAATAACCACTCCGAAAATCACCCGGTTTAAAAAATTTGGCCATGGCCACCTGGGCCACTTCTTTACCATCACCAAAAATGCCAAACTTGGCTTTACCACTTAACACTTCCTTACGGCCCAGTAAACTAGCCTCACGGCTGATACAGGCCATCTGATAGTCGTTCAGCACTTCCGCCCTGAACCTGTCAAATGATAATTTTCCGGCATCGATCATTTCCGGTGTGGTGCTTTCCATGCAGCAAAAATAGGAAGAATGACTTCCCTGAGATCGGGTGTTCAAAAATTACCTCATTTCTGGTGCAACCGATTTATATATTATAGCATCTTTTTGCTAAATTTGGCGTCTATAAAGTAATACATTATGAGGAAATCATCCTTACTACTGGGGTTTTTATTTCTGATTGTTCTGGCAAATGCCCAGCCACAACCAGTTGCTGATGATTTTTTGAAGCTAAAAGTAACTGAGCATAATTTTAACCAGATTCCACAGGGCAAACCGGTTTATTATAGTTTTGAAATCACCAATACAGGTAAAACTGAATTAAAATTGGACGATGTAAGGGCCAGTTGCGGATGCACAACACCGGAATGGAGCAGGGAGCCGATTGCTCCGGGAGCCACTGCAAAAATTAAAGTTGGATATAATGCTGCGGCAGAAGGTTATTTTGACAAGTCTATTACATTAATGTATAACAACTCAACACAGTCTAAACAAATTAGAATTATAGGCACCGTGTGGAAAGCCCCAGAAGGCTCTGCACCTGCTAATGCCTCAATTGATTTATTAAAAAAACAAACCTTTTAAATTAAAAACCATGAAGAAGATTTTTTTACTAGCCACTGCATTCGCTTTTACAATGGCAGTTTCAGCACAAACCAAAGCTGATGATGTTATAAAAATGAATACCGAAAAGCATGACTTTGGTAAAATAAAACAAGGTGTTCCGGTTACTTTTGCTTTTCAGCTAAAAAATATCAGTGACAAACCAGTAGTTGTAGAAAGTACCAGTGCATCATGCGGCTGCACAACACCTGAGAAACCTACCGAACCAATTATGCCTGGCGCAACCGGAAAGGTTACTGTTCAATATAATGCGGCTGGTGTAGCTCCTTTTACAAAAGATGTTTATATCAAACTGGCCGGAGTTGAGCAACAAAAAACTGTTCAGATTACCGGTGAAGTATTAACAGCAGAAGCTTATGACGAATACCTGAAAACATTACCTAAAACTGCTGAAAAACCTAAAAACTAATTTTTTTGAATTTATAAAAATCCTCTCAATCATTGAGGGGATTTTTTTTTATTCCTCCACTGTCCAATGGAAATCTTTTTTCAGTGCCGGGAGCTTTTTCCAGTCAAGTGCTTTTCCAATCAACATATATTCTTTTCCTCCCTTGTAATACTGCAAAGACAAAATGCTGTCTGCAGCAGAATAATTGTATTTTAATGTTGATTGCTTCAATTGATAATCCTGTAAAATAAAAAGGGGTTGGCTTTTATCATAGCTTAATTTATAATCCTTCATTTCATCATCCGGGCTTTGAAAAATTATATAACCCTGACGGTGAATGAAAAACCGTTTTACAGGAGAATTTGCTATTTCCAATGTATCATTTCCCTGTAACAGATGTTTTACTTCGTAGGCACCGTGCAGATATGGCCTTTTTGCTAGGTCATCATTAAAATTTGTTTTTTGAATAAATGGATATAGTACTTCAATAAATATCAATCCGGCAATAAGTGTTGTAACAAACCCCCTGGCAAATGGATGTTTTATTAAAACTACCGAAGAAGTAGGTTCAGCCTTTATTGCAGTATTTAAAAGAAAGAACTGATACAATCTTTTAAAAAATGGTAACAACAGGTAAAAGCTCAGAAAAAGTAAGAAAAGGGAAAACAGTTTAACCGAAATATCAAAACTGAAATTAATAACTACAATCTGAATTAAAACCATCATACTAACCAGCAAACCAAGTAAACGGGTTCTTTTAAATAGTAATAATAGAGCAGCTATAACCTCTACTGATCCTGTAATCAGATTATATAAATAAGAAGTTCCCATGGAACTCCAGAACAATAAATCCCTGCTTATTTTACCAAGAGGAGTATATAAGATATTGGGTTCTGGTAAATAAAACTGGTCTTTGAATATTTTGCCTGCCCCATATTTTAATAACTGTAAAACAAGGTAATAACAGGCTACCTGGTAACAGATTGCCATCACTCTTCCCCTGTGCAGTTTCCACCATTTCCATCGGCTGAATAAAAGTGCAATAACGATAGCCAGGAAAAATAAAATCAACAACAGGATATACATCGAAACAGAGTCAGAATAAACTTTTGTATTCTTCAGATGAAAACCAAAAAGGTTGGCGGAGATGCTGCCAATAAGCTTACCAAATACAAACTCTGTTATTGGTAACTGGAAAGAACCAAAGCAAAAGGGGAAGGGAATAAATACAATTCCAAATACAGCAAAGAAAGCAATTACATTTTTTGAAACTGAAAAATTCTTTATCATTCCGAAAGGGGTTAATTACCGGAATACAAAGCTACCTTTTGTTTTGGCTGTTTAAATTTCCAAGCTGCCAATCCGGCAATAATTGATAATAAAAAAACTAGCCCAAGCATCAGCAGGGCTGTTTTATCAAAGGGTACAGAACTTTCATTATTCACAGCCTGTGCATTACCAATACCGTTATTACCGGGATTAACAGGTGTAACAACAGGAATCATTTCATTCCTTTTAGTTTTTTTCTTCTTTTTATTATCATAGCCAACAAAAACTACTTTTTCCATGGAGTTCTCATATTCATTACCTGCTTTCAGTGCTTTTTTTATACTGTCCAACGCATGCTTTTGTGAAAATAAAATATGATGATAAAGTGTATCTCTGACTTGTTGAAGCAAAACCGGTTTTTCTTTTTGGGGAAATGTTTGAGTGCTGAAATGAGAAACTACCCTGACTGCCATCGTATCAGAAATAAAAAAAACACTGTCTAGTGTTGAAGTATATATTTCCTTAGTGGGTGGTAATCCAAAATTTGATTCTTCAATATCAAACAGGTTGTTCTCCAGTGCAATCTGAAAATTTTCAGCACTGCCACTGTGGCTTTTAAAGGCAATTTTTTTTGTTTGTGCTAAAGTCATCAGCGTTGTAACACAAAAGAGTAAAAAGAGTGAAAGCTTTTTATTCATACAAAATATTTAACCCGTAATATAATAATAATACCGAACAGACAAATAAAATTCTAATACCCAACTATTCAATTTTGATATAATATTAATAAATCCCTGATACAGTTTTAATAGTAGAAAATGAAATTTTACTGAAGTATATATGTAATACCACTAATATGCTGTCTGTATAATCCGGATTTCAGTCCACCGCCATATCCCAGCTTGTCGAGTGAAGTGTACCATAGAAATTTAACAGAAGCGATGCTTTTTACCTTTCCCTTGATAAACTTATCATCGAATGATGAATAATAAGTAATGAAAGAACTGCCAATTGCTTTCAACTTACCACGGTAAGCTTCATTTTCAAAAGAAGAATAATATTCCAATTGGCGGTCGCCGATATATTTCAATTTTCCTTTTAGATTGACATTGTCATAATTGGTATAATAATCAAGAAAAACCCTACCGATAGATTTAAGCTTACCAACTTTAATATCCATTTCAAAAGGGCCATAATAAGTGAACATACAAGTACCAATACTTTTTACTTTTCCCCGGTTCACCGAGTCTGCTTCCGGACCATAAAATTCAACCCTTCCAATGTAGGGTTGCAGTTTGGGAGCATAGTAATCAGACCTCATGGCCTGCCATTCAATCCCCCACTCCAAAATTTTTCCTTCTTCAGAAATTCGTATCAATACTTCCCTGTCGGCAAGAAAAGCAATTGAGGTAAGCCGTGTACCGCCGCTAAATGTTACCTGGCTTAATTCCTGTGAGTAAGTGTTAAAGGAAAGAAACAAAAAAACTATGGTGGTAAAAAATATTCTCATATAATACCTGTACATAAAGTTATCGAATTCCGTTGAGTATTAACTTTACTTATATATTGCCCTTGTCTGGATTTAAGTGACTGAGCTGGGTGAAGCATAAAATAAGATGTCAAAATGCAATATATTAATATATTTTATAACTTGCGTTGACGCAACTGACAATACAAAATGTATATTACTAATTTGTTGACTTACAATGTATTTAAAAATTGTAATTGCGTACAATAGCATAAATACAGATGTTGTGCGCCATAATATCAGACCCCTATAATATGAGATTTACTATATTTTTCATTTCACTTTTACTGACAAATTATTCTTTTGGACAATCCTCAAGACTTGAACTTGCTAACTCTAAAATTTATGTTTGTGCAACATACTTCGAGCAGAAAAATAAATACATTGGACTTGAAACAAAGACGATACTAAAGGACACAGTTATTGACTATACAACTTTCACCAAGTACAGCACTGAAAACTTTACGGACAATTCCCAACAAAAAACGATTCAAGTTTTTTACGAGGCTTTTAAAGACGGCTTTTACAATTTATTGGACAAAAACTTAAAGACAATTCACAAAATCAATTATCTAACAAACTCACCACAAACAGGGACAATTTTCGGCAACACAGATAATGTAGTTATTGAATTTTTTGACTCACGAAATTCATTTCCCAGAGATAGTTTAAATGCAACAGACAAAACACCAAGAAAATATTTTGTAAAAAGCAATTCAGAAATTTATTTAATTGTCATTCCAGATTTAAAAACATTGGCTGTTTCAAGCAATGGCAACTTTTATACAAAGCAATTATTTGGCGACAATTACAATAACATTTCAAACGGTTTTAAAAGTAATGCTAAAACATCCAACAGATTTGACATTCAAATTGGCGACGAAATTCAACTTTTTTATAGACGTAAATGGTACAATGACACGACAGGAATTACAGAATACGAAGACAAACAATTTAAGAATGTAAAATACATTGGTGACACAATAATCAATAACTCTAAGGCATTAGTTATGACAATTAATGGCTATAGTTATTTAAATGGTTCAACTGATAACGATGAACAGTTTATAGTTACTCTTACTGACAGCGGTTATTATTTGGGCTATCAATTTATTCCTTTCAAAGACTACGCAACAGAATTAAGACTTATAGACTTTGAAAATAAAAAGGAATTCTTTTTGCAAGGCTTTGACAGCGATACAATAGGAACTAATATTTATCAGAAAATAGTTCAAGCAAAAAGTAACGACCCATATCGTTATTATATTCTGCCATTTTTTCCAATGCCTTACATTGAGTTTGGCAATGTTCAAGGAATAATTACATATTCAAAAATCAAAGGCGTTGAGAAAGGAAAAAAACGAGAAAGAACTTACATTACAGACAGAACCAACATAAGAAACATAAAGTGCAAGACAGACACAGAAGTTGAGTTTGAAATATATTTTAAAGAAGCTTGTGATTTGACAATTACAATAGGCGAAGACAGTAACATTGGCACTTTGACAACGAAAGCTAAAGAAGGACTTCAAACCTTTGTGGTAAAAACAAAGACACTTACTAAAGGAGAAACTTACCAAGTTCAAATAAATTATAAGTTAGACAATAGTTCGGGGAGTTTTTCTAATAGTTTTAAGGCTAACTATTGACGAAGAATTACGGCACACAACATGGGTATTGCCAAAATGCAGGCTGACGGAAGCCGTGTTTCAACTGTTGTAATTCTGTTGGGCTACATATCCAGCTTGACCTTATCTATTTAGCTATGTACATATCATCATCTTTTTTATCTTTACTCAGCAGCAGTTAGCCGGGGCGGACGGAATTCTATTCCCTGCTCTTCGGCAATACCTGCCGTTTGCAGTAACCCTAATTCAACTTTGCAAACATCAAACGACAGACAATAAAACAAGTAGACAAACTGTATAAATAATAAAATGAGAAATTTAATATCCTTTATGCACACTTCTCTTGACGGTTTTGTGGCTGGACTTAAGGGAGAAATGGACT
>JBARSW010000303.1:0-5500 GCA_049644925.1 Chitinophagaceae bacterium
TCCTGAAAGTGTGAAATTCTGTCACCGCATCGGCATGGACTATGTAAGTTGTTCTCCATTCCGTGTGCCCATTGCACGCCTTGCTGCTGCACAGGCTGCATTGGAAACTCCGAGGAAGAAGAAGAAAAAATAAGAAAAACCTAAAAAGTAAGACCCGAAGCAATATTGTTTCGGGTCTTTTTTATTCAATCAAAATAACCAAGCCTTCTATTTAAGAAAAAACGGGTACTTTTATAAACTTGTTTTTTGTATTGAATCCCTTTAAAAATATAAAATGAAAAAGCTGATTTCACTCACCGTTACTCTGTTTTTGTTACTGGCATCACCTGTTACTGATGCCTGTACTAATTTTTTAATTACCAAAGGTGCCAGCAAAGATGGCTCCTGCATGATTTCTTATTCAGCAGACTCCCATGTGTTGTTTGGAGAATTATATCATTGGAAAGCGGCAAGGTATCCAAAAGGCACTATGCTAAAAGTATATGAGTGGGACACCGGACTTTTTCTTGGCCAAATAGAACAGGCCCTTCAAACATATAACGTAGTGGGTAATATGAATGAAAACCAGGTATCCATCGGCGAAACCACTTTTGGTGGCCGGGAAGAATTAGTTGACTCAACCGGTATTGTTGACTATGGCAGTCTTATCTACATTGCATTACAGCGTTCCAAATCAGCAAGGGATGCCATTAAAATCATGACCAGCCTGGTAGAAAAATATGGATATTACAGCAGCGGCGAATCATTTTCTATTGCCGATGCTAACGAAGTATGGATAATGGAACTGATTGGAAAAGGTGTTGGCAATAAAGGTGCCGTATGGGTAGCCGTTCGTATTCCTGATGGATATATCAGCGGACATGCCAACCAGGCCCGCATTACTACTTTCCCCCTTAACGATCCTGAAAATTGTTTGTATTCACCGGATGTAATTTCATTTGCCCGTACGAAAGGATATTACAAAGGAGATGATAAAGATTTCAGCTTCAGCGATACATATGCTCCGGTAGATTTTGGTGCTGCCCGTTTTTGCGAAGCAAGAGTATGGAGCGGATTCAATAAATTTTGCAGCAACATGGATATCTATCTTGATTATGCCATGGGAAACAATTTAAAAAATAGAATGCCCCTCTATGTAAAACCTAACCGAAAAATAGGATTGCAGGATGTATATTCTATGATGCGTGACTACTATCAGGGCACACCTATGGATATGACAAATGACCCCGGAGCTGGTCCGTATCAATCAATTGTTCGCTGGAGGCCATTGCAATGGAAAGTAGATAGCAATACTTATTTCAATGAAAGGGCCATCTCCACCCAGCAAACCGGGTTTTCTTTTGTTGCCCAATCCCGACCCTGGATATCTGCACCATTAGGTGGTATTCTTTGGTTTGGCATGGATGATACTTATAGCACTGTATATACACCAATGTATTCCGCTATAACAACTATACCAAAATCAGTTCAGGTTGGCAACGGAGATATTATGGCTTTCAGCGAGACTTCTGCCTTCTGGTTATTTAACCAGGTTACCAATTTTGCTTATACCCGGTATAAAGACATGATTCCTGAAATACAAGTGAAGCAGCAGGAACTGGAAAACGGATTTATAGCACTTATTGAAGCAACCGATAAGAAAGCTGCAGAGTTGTATAAGAAAAGTCCGGTACAAGCAATTAGTTATTTAACCGGGTTCTCAAACAAACAGCAGGAAAAGACTTTTAGTGAATGGAAAAAATTATATGGTTACCTGTTTACCAAGTATATGGATGGTAATGTAAAAACACCCTCCGGAAAACCAATGCCCAATGTAAAACAACCCGGATATAGTGAAACATATTATCGAACTGTTATTGAAAAAACAGGAGATAAATTTAAACTGAAAGGTAATCCTGGACATTAATTATTTAAACTGAAAAATCATGGATGTAAAAAATCTTTTTGATAAAACATCTTTTACCGAATTAATTGAAAGGCTAAACAGTTTAACTGCAGAAAATAAGGGGTTGTGGGGCAAGATGAATGTGAGCCAGATGCTGGCACATTGTAAGGAAGCCTTTAAAGTGCCATTAATGGAAAAACCACCAAAACGGATGTTGATGGGATACCTGTTTGGATGGTTAGCAAAACCTTTATTGTATGGCCCAAAACCTTACAAAAAAAGTTTACCTACGGCACCCAATTTTATTATTACCGATGAAAGGAATTTTGAAGAAGAAAGAAAACAGCTAATTGAACTGGTTACAAAATTTCATCAATCTGACCCCAATGGTATTGGTGATAAAGTACATCCTTTCTTCGGAAAAATGACAGCTGAACAATGGGGCAAAGGAATGTGGAAGCATCTTGACCATCATTTGCAGCAGTTTGGTACCTGATTATTATCATTGATTAAAGTCATAGTTCGGTAAGCCTGCCCCACCTACTTTTGGGCAGGCTTTTTACATATGAACATCTTCAAAAATATCATTCGCAAGCCCACCTGATTCACTTACTCTTCCCGTAAGTTATTTTTTATTTCCCCACATGTAGCCTTCAACGGCTGCCAAAATATTTATTAATGAAAACAATTATTGAACCGTTTAAAATAAAATCGGTAGAACCCATTTTTTTTACCACTAAAGAAGAAAGAAAAAATATTCTTGAGAAAGCCTGTTATAATCCATTCCGGATAAAGGCCACCGATGTATTAATTGACTTGCTGACAGACAGCGGCACCAGTGCCATGAGCAGTAACCAGTGGGCCGGCATCATGCAGGGCGATGAATCTTATGCAGGAAGTCCCAGTTTTTTTAGATTTGAAGATTCCGTAAGAAGTATTACCAACCTTCCTTACATCATACCAACGCACCAGGGAAGGGCTGCGGAGAAGATCATTTTTACTATCCTCGGTGGAAAAGGAAAATATTTTATCAGCAATACACTGTTTGATACTACCAGGGCTAATATTGAATTCTCCGGTGCAGAAGGAATTGACCTCATTTGCGAAGAAGGTAAACACCCCGCTATTCCCGCCCCTTTTAAAGGAAATATGGATGTAGAAGGTTTAAGGAATAAAATAAAAGAAATCGGCGCTGAAAATATTCCCATGGTTATTATAACCATAACCAATAATTCCGGAGGAGGACAACCGGTGAGTATGCAGAACATAAAAGAGGTAAGAAAAGTTTGTACTGAATTTAATGTTCCGTTGTTTATTGATGCCTGCCGTTTTGCAGAAAATTCCTACTTCATAAAAATCAGGGAAGAGGGTTATGCCAATAAAACTATAAAGGAAATTGCCAATGAAATATTTTCTTACGCTGATGGCTGCACCATGAGTGCCAAGAAAGATGCCTTTGCAAACATTGGTGGTTTTCTGGCAATGAAGGACCTGGAGCTGGCAATACGTTGCAGAAATTTACTCATCATAACCGAAGGCTTCACTACTTATGGTGGTTTAGCAGGAAGGGATCTTGAAGCCATAGCCATCGGCTTGCAGGAAATCATGGATGAAAATTATCTGCAGTACCGCATTCGCAGTATTGAATACTTAACAAACAAACTGATAGATGCCGGTGTACCTGTAATGCAGCCTGCCGGTGGCCATGCTGTTTATCTCGATGCAAAAGAATTTCTACCACATATTCCAGTTGAGCAATACCCGGGACAAGCATTGGTATGTGCATTATATGAACATGGTGGCGTTCGGGGTGTAGAAATTGGCTCACTGATGTTTGGTAAATACGATGACTCGGGAAAATTAGTTCCGGCACAATTAGAATTGGTACGGCTAGCCATTCCCAGAAGAGTATATACGCAAAGTCATATTGATTATGTGGCCGAAGTAATCATTGAGGTATTTAACAAGAGAGAAGAAATCAGGGGATTAAAAATTATTGAAGAAACTCCTTTACTCCGACACTTTACCGCCAAACTTGAATTAATAAATTAAAAATAAATTGTCATGAACAAAATAATAAGAAAAAGCTGGGCAGAACCATATAAAATTAAAATGGTGGAGTTGTTGAAAATGACAACTATGGCTCAACGAAAAAAAGCTATGACCGAAGCAGGTTATAATACTTTCCTTTTAAAATCGGAAGATGTATATATTGATTTATTAACAGACAGTGGCACTTCTGCCATGAGTGACCATCAATGGGCCGGAATGATGATGGGTGATGAAGCCTATGCAGGCAGCCGCAATTTTTATCACCTGGAATCTGTGGTAAAAGAAATTTATGGTTATAAATATTTAGTACCCACTCACCAGGGACGTGGAGCAGAAAATATCCTATCAAAAATCCTGATTAAAAAAGGAGATATCATTCCCGGCAATATGTATTTTACTACAACCCGCCTGCACCAGGAACTGGCCGGTGGAAAGTTTGAAGATGTAATTATTGCAGAAGCTCACGACCCGGAAAGCGAATTCCCCTTCAAAGGAAATATTGACCTTGAAAAATTAGAAACCCTGATTAAAAAATATGGGGCAAAAAAAATTCCTTATGTAAGTATGGCCACCAGTGTAAATATGGCGGGTGGTCAACCCATCAGTATGAAAAATCTGAAGGAGTTGAGAGCCCTCACAAAAAAATATGGCATACGGGTTATTCATGATATGACAAGAGTGGCAGAAAATGCACACTTCATTCAGCAAAGAGAAAAAGGTTTTCAAAATAAATCTATAAAACAAATCGTAAAAGAAATAAATTCTTACACAGATGGAGCCACTATGAGTGCTAAAAAAGATGCATTGGTGAATATTGGTGGATTTTTAGCTGTGAATGAATGGGATGTGTTTGAAGAAGCAAGAAACATGGTAGTAGTTTATGAAGGATTACATACTTACGGCGGTTTGGCAGGAAGAGATATGGAAGCTATGGCCATCGGTATCCGTGAGAGTGTAAATGACGACCATATGCATGCACGGGTAGGACAGGTAATTTACCTGGGCGAAAAAATGATTGAATATGATGTTCCCATTGTAAAACCAATTGGTGGTCATGGGATATTCGTAGATGCAAAGAAATTTCTTCCCCATTTAACTCAGGATCAATTTCCGGCACAAACATTAGCTGCTGAAATATATCTTGATGCAGGAGTAAGAACCATGGAAAGAGGTGTCGTTTCTGCCGGCAGAAAAGCAAACGGTGAAAATTATTATCCAAAACTGGAACTGGTACGCTTCACTATTCCACGTCGGGTATATACACAGGCACATATGGATGTAATAGCAGAATCTACTGCAAGAGTATATGAACGGCGGAATAAAATAAAAGGATTGAAGATGATTTATGAACCAAAGTATCTGCGGTTCTTCCAGGCAAGATTTGAGAAATTATAAGCACCAACCATTGTTTTAATAAAAATGAAAAGGGCTGTCTCTTGTTTTAAGAGTCAGCCCTTTTGTTCATTGGGATTTAATTATTTTCAATTTCGTATTGATAATTTATAGCGTCCAGTTCTATATCTGCATAGTATAATGCTTTAAAAAACTGGTTACGGCCCTTTA
>JBARSW010000304.1:0-4448 GCA_049644925.1 Chitinophagaceae bacterium
ACGTAATAAAGCGGAAAAGCTCTTACAATGCCCCGTTTAATCTCGTCATTAATAGCTCCTGCATATTGAAGTGAAGAATCTGTACCATACACCGGATGATAATTGCCACTGCCGTTATTAACAGTAATTTTTTCCTGTACCATCAGTTTGCCATCTTTTCCAACTCTTATGGTGCTATTGAAATAAGTGATGCGGTCGCTGGAGTTAAATGATATATAAGATTGCAGATACTTATTGGTATAAAAACTGGTTCTGACTTGCTTAAGTAATACTTCTGTATATAGTTTTTTATTGTCAGCAAATTCCTGCGACCCATTATCTTCAATAAGATTTCTTTTCATTTTTTTTTCAATTGCTTTGAAAGAGGCAATAGTATTATTTCTAATTGTTCCTATCAGCAGGCTCTTTACCACTGTGTAGTGTTTATCAAATAATACTTCCGGAACCATATTCTCTTTAAAAATAGTTTGAGATGTTCTGTACAGTAAAGAATCAATTTCAGCATCTGTAAAATATTTCTCGCTTATCTGCGTATAGAAGTAGGTCTGCTGTTTCGTTTTTTGTGCTGTTGCATAAAAAACAGGACAGAGAAATACCAGGATGATGAGATTTTTTTGCATAAAGAAAACGCCGCAGTAATATCAGGTCAAAAAATTATTGAAACTTAACTATGGGAGCCAGTTTTGCTTCGGCATCTTCGGCAAAAAAAGTTGCAGGCTTAAGGCTAAACAAACCAGCCACAATATTTTTAGGAAAGACTGCAAGGCTTTGATTGTATTCCCGCACTGTACCATTATAATATCTACGGGAGTCATTTATTTTCTCTTCAATGTGGGCTAGCTGGTTCATCATTTCCTGGAAATGTGTATCCGCTTTCAGCTCCGGGTAGTTTTCTGTCAATGAAAGCATATTGAACAACGCCTGATTCAAACCTTTAGCAGCAACGCTTTGTTCCTCTACAGATGTGGCAACAGCACCTTGATTTCTCCACTTCGTAACTTCGATCAATGTGCTATTCTCATGTCCGGCATAACCTTTTACGGTTTCAACAAGGTTTGGTACTAAATCATTTCTTTCCTGCAGGCAGGTGCCGACACCACTGACTCCTTCTTGTGTCAGGATGCGTTCTTTAACCAGTTCATTATAAACAGATATCAATGCAATGATAATAATGAGAACTCCAATGCAGATAACAATAAGCAAAATGGTGGAAGTTGACATGGTTTAATGGTTAGTTATGGAAATATTTCAGATAAGTGAAAATATATTTTCTTCTCCAGAAATTCAAATTGATTAATCGAAATTTTTCTACTACTTTATTCCTTCTTCATTATCACTTCCTTTATATTATATTCCTGTATCAGTGGTGGATTTTCAGGTGATAAAGTGAAAAATATTTCGATATCAGCTTTTTCTCCTTGCATTATAAAAGAACCCCGTAGTTGATTCTCCGGTTTCATTTCTTTTATTGCAATAATCTTTCCGGCTTTAGTAAAAAAATCTTTTGCCTGTTTTTTCAATGTATCAATCGGGTAGTCAGGGAAAAAATTCTCTGCAAAAATTTCGCTTTGTTCTGCATTGTTCCAATCCGGTAACAACTTCACCAATTCATTTTTTCTTTTTTCCAAAATGGCTGATGGCGGAAGTTGTCTTGGTTGTAATTCTGCCAATTTGATTAATGTATCCAGCACTCTTAAGTTAACCGTACCAAATGGTGAGTAGGTACGATTCGCAAAAGCTACTACACCAATGCCATATTCTGGCATGATGCGCCACTGACTACCGAAACCCGGCAACCCGCCACTATGAGAAATATAAGTTTTACCATCACAATCTTTCGTCCATCCCAGCCCATAAGAATAGGCAGATGTTACAGCACAAATTCTTCCATCAGGAAATTTAAAATTGGGATTAAATGCATTCCATCTCCATGGGTGATGCATTTCTCTTACCGAACTTCTTTTCACTGGTCCAAATTCTTCTGCATTGGATGGTGGCCAAGCCAACATATGTAATGCCATATAATTTGCAAATTCATCAACAGAACAGATCATACTGCCCATAGCACCCCAACTTCCATCAGGTGTATCATGCAATAATTTCTCTTCGTTCCATTGGTTGTTCAGCCAGCGATAACCGTGAGCCAGTTTCTCCGGCGCCACATTTTTGTATTCCCATTCCGCATTCTTCATTCCCAATGGCTGCCAGATATTTTCTTTGATATAATCCTGGTATCGTTTACCCGAAACGGTGGTGATGATTTTTCCTAATAAAGCAAAACCAAGATTGCTGTATTCAAATGAAATGCCCGGAGGATTAGAAAAAGAAATTTGTTTACCGATAAATTCCATCAGGTCTTTATCATTATCCGCCAACTGACGATCGCCCCAGGGATTATCTTCCGGGAAACCAGCTCCGTGTGTCAACAGGTGACGAATAGTGATATGCGGTGCATCGGCCGTAGGATATTTTATGTTTTTCAATTCAGGAATATAGAAATAAGCAGGATCATCGAGATTTAATTTTCCCTCATCCCGCAATTTTAAAATAGCCATTGCCGTGAAGCTCTTACTCATTGAAGCAATGCGAAACAGCGAAGAAGAAGAAACAGGTATTTTCTTTTCAAGATCGGAATATCCATAATTGCCTCTATAGATTAAATAGCCATCCACTACAACACCAAAAGCAATACCGGGAAAATGATTGTCTGCCGCATGCTTTTTATAAATACTATCAATTACCGGCAGTACTTTTCTTATTTTTTCTATCCTTGCCTCATCTGCAAATACAGCAGGATGATACAAGGAATCAAATTGAACGGCTGTTACTTTTTCTGCCTGCTTATTTTGCTTACAGGAAAAAAGAAGCCCGATGGCAATTGCAACAATCAAAAATTGTTTCATAACATTCTCAATGCTTGTTTAAAATCCCTTTTTATCGCCAATATATTTATCAAACCATTCCATATTCGTTTGCATCGTTTTTAATACCATTCTTGGTTCCTGCGGACCATGCGGTTGTCTTGGCAATGCCAGTAAACGTACCGGTACATTTCTGCGGCGCAGCGCATTATAAAACATGACTGAGTTGCTGAAAGGGACCCGCAGATCTGCTTCGCCATGTTGCAGCATTACTGGTGTCTTTACATTTTGTATAAAGCGTAATGGAGAATGTGCATCATACTTGCTCCAGTCATCCCAAGGATTGGATTTAAAATAAGAAGGCAAAAATCCTTCTATATCATCTGTAAGATTTTGATGTGCCAAATCAACTACCGGCGCACCAATACTCGCTACTTTAAAACGATCGGTATGCCCAACAATCCAACTGCTCATAAACCCGCCATAGCTCCAGCCCATCACTCCCATTTTACTTTCATCAGCCACTCCCATTTTTATTACATGATCAACACCTGCCATCAGATCCTGGTAATCTTTCCCACCCCAATCTTCCCGGTTAGCCATTCTGAATTCAGTACCGTAACCGGATGAACCTCTCGGGTTCGGCCGCAACACTGCATAACCAGCTTCTGCAAATGCCGCAATAGGATAAGTGCCCTGGTTTGCTGCAACACAGGTTTGCGAAAAAACACCGGCTGGTCCGCCATGTACATTTAAAATGAACGGAACTTTTTGTCCGGGTTTAAAATTGATCGGGTAAGTAAGTAATCCTTCTATTTCCCAGCCATCGGCTCCTTTCCATTTTACCACTTCTGTTTTTGGCAATGGCTTAGTTGCAAATGCTGCATTGATGTCAGTGACTTTTGCGGGAGAAAAGGAAGCCAACGAACTAATGTAGGCTTCTGGAAATTTTGATGGATTTTGTAAGGTAAAAGCAATATGGCTTCCGGTTGAGTTAATGGCAACTACACCTAACAAATCTTTTGAACCTTTCGTCCATTCAGTAATTGATTTTCCATCCACACTCAACAGGTAAATACTGTTCAATGTTTTATTGGCTTCTGCCCATAAAACATTTTTT
Source organism: Chitinophagaceae bacterium (assembly GCA_049644925.1). Taxonomy (GTDB): domain Bacteria; phylum Bacteroidota; class Bacteroidia; order Chitinophagales; family Chitinophagaceae; genus JJ008. The sequence continues at coordinate 3,982 of JBARSW010000304.1, forward strand.
CCGTCTGGCGCCCAGCCGATGATGCTGCCATTTTCATCGGGTGTGGCTTTCAGTCGCCAGCTTTTTCCATCCACCACTGAATAAATTTTTGCAAGTCTTGCACCCGACCAGTCAACCGGATCAGAAGTGCTGTAGTAAGCAATCATTTTTCCATCGGGGCTAAACAAAGGATTTGTTTCTCCTGCACCAGTGGCGGCTATTGATTTTATTGTTCCACTTTCCACTTCTATCAATGAAATATCGCTGTACACATTATCATTTACCTCCGGAGATTTTCCTTGACTGTACGCAATGCTTTTTCCATCAGCACTCCAGTCGAAGGCATTCACATTATAATTTTCTTTGGTCAGTTTCCTTGTCACATATTTTCCGCCTGTATCTTTTTGATTCAACCATAAAACATACAAACGATTTTGTTTTACTTCTTCATCCATATAATACCAATCGTTCTTTGCTTTTTTATCTTT
>JBARSW010000305.1:0-9475 GCA_049644925.1 Chitinophagaceae bacterium
TCCTGGATGAGATTGGAGATATGAGTGCTGGTGCACAAGCCAAAGTATTGCGGGCATTACAGGAAGGTAAAATAACAAGAGTAGGAGCTGATAAAGACATTACGGTGGATGTAAGAGTGGTGGCTGCAACGAATAAAGATCTTTTAAAAGAGGTAGAAACAAAGAATTTCAGGCTTGACCTTTATCACCGCTTGAGTGTTATCTTGATTCATGTTCCATCCTTAAATGAAAGAAGGGATGATATTCCATTGTTGGTGGATCAGTTCCTTGTTGATATTTGTGATGATTACGGAATTACAAAAAAGTCAATTGATACAGAGTCGCTGAAACTACTTCAGGAATATAACTGGACTGGGAATATCCGTGAATTAAGAAATGTAGTGGAAAGACTTGTTATCCTTTCCGGGAAAAATATCACTATTGATGATATAAATAATTACGTTATGCCGAAGTGATTTCAGCCGAAATTTTCATTAGTAAAATCATTTCATTCAGTGAATGAACAATCCTGAAAGCGGCATTATTTTCCATGAGACATTTAGTAGCCGGACCTGAAACAATTATTTTTTTACCGGGCCATTTCTTTTTTATTTCTTCAAAATATGTCGCTAATTGAATGTTATCAATCAGGGTGATGACATGAGAAAAAAGGATTGTAACATTTTCCTGTTTATGGAGATAAATATCAATACTTTCCAGCATAGTATTGCAGCCAAAATAAATAGGTTGATGCCCATACTTCTTAAAAAAATAGCTTGCTGTAAGTAAGGGGATTTCATGAAATTCCCCGGGAGGCGCAAAAATCAACACGTTGTTATTTTTGTTTTCTATTTCGGTTAAACCATCAATTGCCAGGATAATTCTTTCTTGAATGATATTACTTACAAAGTGTTCTTGGGCCGGAATAACATGATCGGTCATCCAAAGCAGGCCGATTCGTTGAAGAAAGGGGTAAAAAACCTCAGTAATGCATTTGTCCATTTCCATTTTCTTTAAAACTGCATTAATGATTTCGATGAATTTCTCCCTGTTAAAATCAAGACCTGCTTCAATCAATTTACGGATGGAAGATTCATTGGAACTTTGCTCAGAGGCTGCACCGTATTTATCCACCATCTGATCAATTTGTGCCGATGTCATCGATGCAATGCGGGAGATTTTTAATCCATTATGATACAAAAATGAAATGCGTAGGAGTTTTTTTAATGCTTCATTATCATAGAATCGGTGCTTGCCTTCATTACGGGTGGCAAAACGCAGGTTATACCGCTGTTCCCAGATACGCAGGGTATGTGCTTTAATTCCGCACAAGTTTTCAATATCCTTAATATTGAACCAATTCATAATAGTGAATCTAAATTATTGATTATTTAAAGTAAAACCCTGAACATCTTTAGCAAATCTTTGCATATTAAAATTTTGATACGCAAATATTTATGATATTTTTGTCGCTTATAAAATCAGGCTCATGCCCCTTCAACACTTATTCATAGTCTACCTTATAGGTACACTTATCGTTTTCTTGCCTTCCTTTGGTTTTGCAAAGTTATTTACCAAAGCCGGTGCACCTGCCTGGAAAGCATATGTTCCCTTTTATAATACTTGGGTAATGCAGGAATTGGCCGAGAGGCCTAAACATTGGGTATTTTGGCAGTTTATTCCAGTAGTGGGTTGGTTTATAAGCCCAGGGATCTTTATTGAGTTTGCCAAGGTATTTGGAAAATTCTCTTTAGCCCAACATACTGCTGCTACACTGGGTGCTCCCATTTATTTCCCTTACCTGGCTTACAAGGAAGATCCAAAATTTATTGGGGCAGAGGGTGTAAAAAAACATAAAAAGAAAAACTGGAGAGAGTGGGTTGATGCAGCCATTTTTGCTGTTGTAGCTGCCACTCTAATACGGACTTTTATATTTGAAGCATATACTATTCCGAGTTCCTCAATGGAAAAAACACTTCTGGTCAGGGATTTTCTTTTTGTAAGCAAATTAAGTTATGGTCCCAGAATCCCCAATACCCCTTTATCTGTTCCTTTTGTACATAATTACCTTCCATTTGGCTCAAGCAGAAGTTCCTATTCTGAGCTTATTAAAATTCCCTATATCAGGTGGTTTACAACCCCTGTAAAAAGAAATGATTGTGTTGTATTTAATTTTCCGGAAGGGGATACAGTTATTAACAGGCCGGGATTCCAATCAGCTCAACCTTATTATAATTTCATTCGCCGGTCTGACGGGACCATCAATAATGAAATGCGGGAGCAGATTCTCAATAGTGAGCCAATCGCTGTTCACCCGGTTGACAAAACTGATAATTATATAAAACGTTGTGTGGCAATTGCAGGAGATACACTGAAGATAGTAAATGGAATTTTGTATATAAACGGAGAAAAGGCTTTTATCTCACCGACGGCAGCTACCTACTATTATTTCCAGTCAACAAAATCTATTAATGAATATGACCTGAAGGATGCAGGTATAAAATTGAACCAGGAAGATGGGTCATCAGATTTTCAACCTATATCTTCTACCACTTACAGGATCAATCTTACTTTACCTGAATTAGAGAAATTAAAGGCATTAAATGGTGTGATAGCTAGTTCTATTAATCCGGAGATTGACTCATCTGCTGCCGGAAATGTTTTCCCGTATAACACAAATTATTTCAAATGGACGGTAGATAATTTTGGACCTTTATGGGTGCCTAAAAAAGGAGAAAAAATTCAACTGACACCAGAGAATATTGTCATTTATAAGCGGTGTATTTGTTTTTATGAACACAATACATGGGAACAAAAAGATGGAAAAATTTATATCAACGGGAAAGAAGCTACTGAATACACATTTAAAATGAATTATTACTGGATGATGGGAGATAACCGACATAAATCGCAGGATAGTCGTTACTGGGGATTTGTATCCGAGGATAGGGTTGTTGGCAAAGCCTGGATGATCTGGTTTAGCTGGGAAGATGGACCAAGATGGAAACGATTGTTCAGTATTGTAAAATAGACTAACTTTAAATGCCCTTGACAATAGTCAGGGGCATTCTTGTCTCTAACCGAATCTTTAGAAAATGAAAGAAAAGAAATTTGAATTCAATTACGAGGTTTATAATGACATCAGTGAGTTAAATGAAAAAGATGCCTGGTTGCTTAGTGAAGCAAGATCTATTACTGAACAGGCCTATGCACCCTATTCCAATTTTCATGTTGGCGCTTTTGCAATGTTGTCAAACGGACAGGTGGTTGCCGGCACCAATCAGGAAAATGCTTCATACCCAGTTGGAATTTGTGCAGAGAGGGTTTTATTGGGAAATGCGGCAACATTATATCCTGGAGTTAATATTGAAACGTTGGCCATCAGTTATAATAGTAATGAAATAAAAAGTGATCATCCGATTTCTCCCTGTGGTATGTGCAGACAGGCTTTGGTTGAGTATGAAACCAGGTTAAAAAATCCCATTCGTTTAATATTAGGAGGAATGGCCGGTAAAATACAGATTATTAAAACGGCTGGTCTGTTATTACCATTAGCTTTTACCAGCAATGAGTTGATATGATTTGTACTTAAAAAAGTGTCTGGACTCCATATGCAATTTTAGCTTCATGTTCCAACAACCATTTTTTTCGCCATAACCCACCGGCATAGCCAATTAATTCCTTATTGCTTCCGATTACCCGATGGCATGGGATGATAATGGCAATTTTATTTTTCCCATTGGCATTAGCAACAGCCCTTGTTGCTTTTGTATCACCTGTTTTTCGTGCCAGCTCCAGGTAACTGATAGTTTTACCAAATGGAATCTGTGTAAGAGTACTCCAGACACCTTGTTGAAAATCGGTTCCGGATTGATTTAATGGCAATTCAAAAATTCTTCTTTGTCCATTAAAATATTGTATGAGTTGTTCTATGCAATTTATTAGTAAAGGGGGCAAATGTTTTTTATTCCCTTCCGCCTTTTTGGTAGTATCATGAAAATTTACCTCACTTATAAAATCATTTGTTCCAGAAATTTTCAGTAATCCAACAGGTGAATGATAGTATGTAAAATAAGTTTCGGACATTTTATCCAACTTTCCGGGCATTCTTTACAGATCGCCTTGGTTGCAATAAAATTACATCATTGTTTTCATCATACACACCTAAAACAAGGCATTCACTTATAAAATCTGCAATTTTTTTAGGTGGAAAGTTCACAACGGCTATTACCTGGCGGTTTAATAACTCCTGTTTGGAGTAATGAACTGTTATTTGGGCTGAAGACCAGCGGATACCCGTTTCCTCACCAAAATCAATTTTTAAGCAGTAAGCAGGTTTCCGGGCTTTTTTGAAGATCCAGAACCTCCAGGATGGTTCCGACTCGCATATCAATCTTTTGAAAATCTTCAAATGAAATATTCATATGGTCAAATTTTCGGAAAAATTGCAGCAAAAAAAAGTAACCTATAAATCAGTAACTAATCAGACTTTTAAGTTCCAGTAATTCGACTTGTTTAAATTTTTCTTTCTCTGCTTGAAAGCATTTGCTTAATTCTTCCAATTGTTGCTGAATTACTTCTTTATTAGTTTGTGGTTTGAAGAAGGTGCTGGTACCAGTAATCGATATCCGTTTGAAATAATTTTCTACATCTTGGTGAGTGAATACCTGGCCGGAAGTAGGATCTATAAAAAAATCAATTTTATGATAGGGGGTTTGAAGACTTTCTCCGGGATAACCTGGCTTAAAAAAAGCCAATATAAATTGTTTGGGAATTTTGATTGCCTTTACCGGAATATCAAGCATTTCGCAAAGTATAAGATATAATATTCCGTTGCTGATCTGGTTGCCTTTTTTTGTTTCAAGGGTTTTATGTAACAGAAATTCGTTTGGGGATTTGTAATTGGTTTCAACTCCTTTTAAACCATAATAACTATATAAAATGCTCGTTACGATTTTAATTTGTTCAAGTGGCGTGAGGTAATTATTTAATTCTAACCAGATATTGCGGCGTACTTTTTCAATTTCCTGAAAAACAGGGGTGGTTACGATCTCTGGATATTGAAATTTGCCAGTTAATAAAGAACCTGTTATCAGATCATGTTCAGCGGATAAACTCCATTGGATAAAATCTTCTTTTAAATCCCTGTAATGAAGGCGGTGAATGAGTAATTCAATCCGTGTTTGTACTTCTTCATCAGGAGTTGTTTCCCACAGATGTTCAAGATTGGGAATGATATTACTGCCATAATCAACAATCTTTTCACTAACTAAGCCGAATATTTCTTCATCCGGGTCATCAATTAAGTTAAAAAGGGCAGTTATTTCTTTATTGGTTTCCATGGAAATGATTCGGCACAAGTTCATAATTGCTATCGAAATATAAGCGTTAAACTTTTCCACAGGTGGGGATAGGGGAGCAGTAAAAGGTTGGTTGTGACAGTACCTAAAATGGATAAAAGACGAAAAATATTACTAGAATCTTCCATCAAACACCTGGCTGCTTCATTGCCAAATGTTGTTAGTGGAGATTATGGAGGAGAGCACTGGCTGGCAAGTTTTGCAGTATATAGGTTGGTGAATTAAAGAAAGTTGCAAGTCGTGAGTTTTGAGTTACGAGACGAAATACTATATGTAAAAAGTCTTACTCGAAACTCGCAGCTTAATACTCATAGCTTTTTTGCAGTAACCATCCAATCCCAAGGCTTTGGTTCTTTTAGCCATTTTGGTGGTTTGATAAATTCTGTTGTCCATTCATATTCAATTTTCTGGAACGCTTCAACCTCAAATCCTTCTTTGGATAATAACAATTGTAATTCTTCTTTCAGGTAATGTTTGTGAGCCACATCATCAATATCTGCATTTCCCAGGCGGATATTGTTCCACTTATTTAATCCATGTTTTGCATTTTTTGTCACTGGAAAATGCTTTTTGTCAATTTTGTATTGTTGTTGAATGATACTGGTAAGTAGGAAAGATTCCAAAGAAGGGATGGTGATAATTATGCTGCCACCTTTTTTAATACAGGTAGTTAGTGATTTTAAAAAAACATCTCTGTCTTTTTGTGATGGCGTAAGGATAGCATTGATACAGATACCAAAATCGCATTGCGGCCCCCGATAGCTATCGGGGTTGGTTTTCTTTCCACTCATATCTGCCCTCAGGTATTCCACATTTTTATATTGCGGATAGAGTTGCTGAGCAATTTCCAGGTTCTTAGCAGATATATCTACGGCAACAACCTTTTTGAAAGCAGGAGAGAGTACGGGTAACCATTTGCCAATGGCACAACCAATATCAATGACTGTTTTTCTTTTTGAAGCATATTTTTCAATTGCTGTTCTGATCAATGCTTTCTTGTCATTATGCAGTACATCGAATATCTCATCGTTGTAAGAAGGGGCTATCTTTTCCCAGTAACTTCTTTTCATTTAAAGTAAATAATGAAACCGGTAATTATTTTTTCTTCGCTGCTTTTTTCTTTACAGCAACTTTCTTTACTGCTGTCTTTTTTGCAGGGGCTTTTTTGGTTGAAGTCTTTTTTGCCTTCTTTGTAAATGCACCGGGCACTTCTTTTTCTATAAACTTCTTTACCTCTTCTAATGTAAACAAGGCTGCTTCTTCTGCTGTATATTTTGTGTCGTCCCCTTTTCTTGGTATGCGGATGATTTTTTTACCAAACTTAAGAACCGGACCCCACCTTGCATTCTCTACAGAGATCTTATCTTCCGGCCAATTTAGTATAAAGCGATTTTCTTCTTTTTTTACTTTAGCATCTATCAGCTCATCCATTTCTGCCTGGGAGAGTTTGGCGAAATTATACCGTCTTGGAACATTTATGAACATCCCATTCCACTTTATATAAGGGCCAAAACGTCCGGTACCTTTAGTAATGGGTTTGTTATCGTATTCACCAACTGGTGCATCTGCAATTTGCTTTTGCTTAATATGTTTAATGGCAGTTTCCAAATCCACCGTCGAAAGGTCAGTACCTTTAGGTAACGAAATAAAATCATCACCCCATTTTACATAGGGACCAAAGCGGCCAACATTTACCAAAATATCTTTTTCTTCGTATTGGCCCATTGTTCCCTGTGCACCAAACAAATTCATTGCTTCTTCAAATGTTATCGTCTCGATACTTTGTCCGGTAGGAATTTTTGCAAATCTTGGTTTTTCCGTATCGTCTGCAATACCAATCTGAATCATGGCACCGTAACGCCCCATCCGGGCAACAACCGGTTTCCCACTTTCTGCATCAACACCCAGAACTTTTTCACCCTTAATACGTTCAGCTGTTTCAATGGTTTCTTCTACATCTTTTTTAAATGGTGTATAGAAATCATCAATGACAGTATTCCATTTAAGTTTTCCTTCTGCCACTTCATCAAATTCTTCTTCAATTCGGGCAGTAAAACTATAATCCATGATGTTGTCAAAATACTGTTTCAAAAAATCAGTGACAACCAATCCCAGGTCTGATGGGAATAATTTTGACTTTTCTGCACCAGTATTTTCCTGATCTGTTATTTTATTAACAGAATCATTCAGCAATTTGTAAACCCGGAAATCCCTTCTCATCCCTTCTTTATCCCTTTTTTCAACATAACCTCTTTTTAAAATTGTTGAAATAGTAGGCGCATAAGTAGAAGGGCGGCCAATACCGAGTTCTTCCAGTTTTTTTACCAGCGATGCTTCTGTATAGCGGGGTAGCGGACGGCTAAACCGTTCTGTTGCTTTCATTTCTTTGAGTGGTAATGGCTGTCCAACTTTTAATGGTGGCAACATTCCTTCGTTTGCTTCTTCTTCCAGTTCGTCATCGTCTTTGTCTTCACGGTACACTTTCAGGAACCCGTCGAATTTCAACACTTCACCGGTAGCAGTCAGTTCCTCTTTGTTAGTTGATATTTCAATTTTAGCAGTTGTTTTTTCCAATTCTGCTTCTGCCATTTGAGAAGCCATTGTTCTTTTCCAGATCAATTCGTACAATCTTGCCCATTCAGCTTCCTGAATGGTTGAATTGCTCATATAAGTAGGCCGGATGGCTTCGTGGGCTTCCTGGGCACTTTCATTCTTGTTCTTAAACTTTCGGAACTGGTGATATTTTTCACCATACATACTTTTTACAGTATTGGTAATATCTCCTAAAGCGGTGTTACTTAAATTAACACTATCCGTACGCATATAAGTTATATATCCGTTCTCATATAATCGCTGGGCTATCTGCATTGTTCTTGCCACACCATATCCTAATTTTCTGGAAGCCTCCTGCTGTAATGTAGAAGTGGTGAAAGGTGGGGCAGGGGATCGTTTGCCTGGTTTTACCTGTATGTCATTAACTTTATAATTAGCACCAATACAGCTTTTCAAAAAGGCCTCTGCATCTTCCGCAACATTTTGTTTTTTACCTTCAGCAGAAAAAGTTACCGTTTTATCCGATACATCCTTTGCGGTAAAAACGCCTTCAATTTTAAATGTACTAACTGGCTCAAATGCATTTATTTCTCTTTCCCTTTCTGCAATCAATCTAACAGCCACACTCTGAACCCTTCCGGCACTGAGGTTGTTGCGCATACTCATTTTCCTCCAGAGAACAGGACTGAGTTCAAAACCTACAATTCTGTCCAGTATTCTTCTTGCCTGTTGGGCAAGTACCAGGTTCATGTCAAGAGTCCTGGGATTTTGAACGGCCGCCTGGATAGCTGGTTTTGTAATTTCATGAAAAACTATCCTTTTTGTTGTTTTCGGATCGAGTCCTAATACTTCACACAAATGCCAGCTGATAGCCTCACCTTCACGGTCCTCATCCGTTGCCAGCCATACTTCTTCCGATTTTTTCGCCAGCGATTTTAGTTCATTCACAACTTTCTCTTTCTCAGGCGGGACAATATAACTGGGTTCAAAATTTTTTTCAATATTTATGCCCATTCCGGCTTTCTCAAGGTCTCGGATATGGCCAAAACAACTCTTCACCTGGAAATCTTTTCCCAGAATCTTCTCAATCGTTTTCGCTTTCGCAGGGCTTTCAACTATCAATAAATTTTTCGCCATAATGGATTCAAAATTATAAAACACATCCGCCTTTGCTAAGCCTGCTTATACCAGCAGGCAAGGCCTCGGCGGACAAATAAAATCTCTTTTCAGCGGCCGCAAGTTAGGACAAGGATAATAATTTTTCCGGTAATTTTTTTTATAAAGACTTTTTTCGACCTATCACAAGCCGCTTTAAATTTCATTTTCAATTATTTTCTTATGACAAAGTTGAACTGAAAAAGGTTGCGATTTTCTTAGCCCAACGGTAATATTCTTTGTGGGAAGGATGTAACCTATCATCAGTTAAAAGTGATAAGTCTTCAGCAGATTCTCTTGTCCATTCAGTGATATCTATATAATGTATATTATATTTTTCGGCCACTTTTTTATTTATGCTGTTATAATTATCAATTTCTGTTGCTATCAGATGCCTGTCTCTGCCTTCAGCAAATGGGGTCACACCC
>JBARSW010000306.1:0-4752 GCA_049644925.1 Chitinophagaceae bacterium
ATATTAATTTCTTATCGGCCTGCCACTCTTCAGCACACTTTGAATTCTCTCTAATGTTTTCTTTTCACCACAAAGAGAGAGAAATGCTTCCCGTTCCAAATCCAGTAAATATTGTTCGGAGACTAAAGTAGGTTCGCTTAAATCGCCACCGCACATTACGTAAGCCAGTTTCTTTGCAACAACAGAATCATGTTCTGTGGCATAATTTGCTGTCTTCATCGCATGAATACCGGAATATAATGCTCCGAGTGCAGATTGACCCAGCACTTTAATATCTTTTCTTTGTACAGGTGCGGTATAGCCACTGTCATAAATTTCAATTACTGATTTTTTTGCTTCTGCAATTCTTCTGCCCTGGTTCATCACTATCTCGTCTGTTCCTTTTCTGTAAATACCCAGGCCAAATCCTTCATGTGCTGAAGTGGCAACTTTGGCTGTAGCAATGGTAAGAAAACGATTCTTCAGTGTATTGGTGTCTGGTTCATCTTCATGCATTTCATCTGCGGCTCTTAATACAAATTCTTTAGTACCTCCACCACCAGGTATTAAACCAACACCCAGTTCTACCAAACCAGTATATGTTTCAGCCGCTGCACAACATTTATCAGCATGCAAACTCAACTCACAGGCACCACCTAAGGCTAAACCATGTGGTGCAACAACAACCGGAATGGAAGAATATCTTGTCCGCATCATTGTGTTCTGGAACATCCGCACTGCCATGTCTAATTCATCATATTCCTGGTCAATTGCCAGCATGAAAATCATTCCAACATTGGCACCGGCAGAAAAATTGGCGCCTTCATTTGCAATCACCAACCCCTTATAGTTTTTTTCTGCTTTGTCTATTGCAGTTTGAATACCGGATAATACATCGCCACCAATACTTCCCATTTTGGTAAACCATTGCAATCCGAGAACATCATCGCCAAATTCATACAAGCGGCAACTTCCATTCTTCCATATTTGCCTATCGGTATTATTACTCATTACAATAAATGCCTCACCGCCAGGTAATACTTTGTATGTTTTTGAGGCGGGATCGTAGCAATATTTTTTGCCACCTTCCACTTTGTAAAAAGATTTATTTCCTGCGGAAATCATTTCCTCTACCCAGGGAGCAACAGAATAGCCAGCTTCTTTCATTGCCTTCAGTGTTTTCTCAACACTCAATACATCCCAGCTTTCAAACGCACCTATCTCCCATCCAAATCCTGCCATCATTGCATCGTCAACCCGGTATAGCTCATCCGTTATTTCTGGTATGCGGTGGGAGATATATGAGAATAAACCATAATGAAAGAGACGATAAAATTCACCTGCTTTGTCCTGGCCTGTTACCAGCATTTTTAATCTTGTATAAAGATCATCAACAGGCTTGGCGGTCTCAAGAGTAGCAAACTTTGGTTTTACCCTTGCACCATACTCCATCGTATCAAGGTTCAGCGTCAATATTTCTTTTTCGCCACCAGCACTCTTTTTCTTTTTGAAAAACCCTTGCCCTGTTTTATCGCCGAGCCAATTATTGGCAACCATTTTTTCCAACCAGGCAGGAATATTGAACTGATCTCTTGCTTCATCGTTAAGACAATTGTCTGCAACACCTTTTGCAACTTTTACCAGGGTATCAATACCCACTACATCAGCTGTTCTGAAGGTTGCAGATTTCGGTCGGCCAATGATTGGTCCGGTAAGTGCATCTATTTCATCTATGCTAAGTTTCAGTTTTTCTTTTACATTCATGATGGCCATCATTCCGAATACACCAATCCGGTTAGCGATGAAAGCCGGAGTGTCTTTACACAATACCGTTGTTTTTCCCAAATACAAGTCGCCATAACTCATCAGGAATTCAACGATCTCCGGATCGGTATGTGGGGTAGGTATAATTTCCAATAATCTTAAATACCGTGGCGGATTAAAAAAATGGGTGCCACAAAAATGTTTTTTAAAATCGTCGCTTCTTCCTTCGGCCATCAGGTGAATAGGAATACCAGAGGTGTTGGAAGTAATCAGTGTTCCAGGCTTTCTGTATTTTTCTACTTGTTCAAATACTTTTTGTTTGATGTCTAATCTTTCTACCACCACTTCAATAACCCAATCGCAACTGGCAATATCTTTCATGTTGTCTTCAAAGTTGCCGGTGGTTATTTTTTTAATAACATCTTTATGATAAACAGGAGAGGGGTTTGCTTTAATAGCCGCTGTCAGTGCATCATTCACTATTTTATTTCTCTCAGTTGGCTTTGCATCTGCCGCCACATCTTTGGGTACAATATCTAATAACAATACCTGCAAACCGATACCTGCAAAATGACAGGCAATTCTTGAACCCATAACACCACTACCGAGAACAGCAACTTTTTTAATTGTACGTTTCATAATGTCTTTTTTAGCCTCTCCGCCAACAGGCAAAGGAGGTGGGAAAATTAGTTAGCTATGCAACTATTTGTAATTCGAAGATAAGTGTTTTTGAGAAAGAGAGGAAAGTTGAAAAATGAGCATCTATTTTTAAAATACATGTAAATAATCCTGGCGGTAGGACTGATATATTTCATAATCTCAAGATGAGTGTAATTTTTAACTGTAAATGTTTTAGTGATGAAGCATCAGAAATGGAATTTTTTATTTGAATACTTTTTCAACCCGGTTAATTTGAATATATAGAAGTTGTTATTTTTTAAAAGGATATTTCAATTTGCAAATAAAAATTTATGGAGCAATCTTTTATATTAATATATTTTTAATACAAGTGGTTTCCCATTAAAAAAGTTAGTATTTTTTTGTGCTTTACATAAGTATAAATACCAAAAGCCGCAAAAAAAATTACTAATTGACAGCAGAGTAATTAACAATTAGTATGTTTAACCATCAATAACCATTAACGTATTCAGCTTTAACCATTTTGCTAATATGTTAAACACTACCAATGAGCCAACCACTACAGAAAGTTGTTCTGTATCCGATACCACTATCCCCCATACCCAATGAGCATTTTTCTGCTTCAGATGAGTGGTTGTTATTGCAGGATGCTGTTATTCAGACAGATCTTCAGTTTAATATTACCGGGTGGAATTCTACTGCGGAATTATTATATCATTTCACAGATGCATTTGGAAAAAATCTCTTCGAAATAATAGATTTGAAATTTGTAAAAGGTTCGTTGGAAGACCTTAAGCTGGAAATGGCCTGCAGCAGTTGCTGGAAGGGGGAAATGATATTTACCAAAAGTAATGGGGAGAAACTTTATTTTCTTTCAATAGCCAACTATATCGTTAATGAAAGGAAAAGGCCGGTTTCTATTATGATTGTCAGCCATAATATAACGGATGCAAGGAAAAAGGAACAGCAACTGGCAGAAACAGAAAATGAGTATAAGACGCTTGTCAATACACTTTTTGATGGTGTGTTGATGATTAAAAGAGATGGAAAAATTTCGGCATGTAATAAAAGGGCTGCACAAATATTTGGGTTAAAACAAGATGAAATGACGGGGAATGTTATTTTTAATTCCTCCTGGAAGGCAATACATGAAGATGGCTCAGAATTTTCTTTAGATGAGTTTCCGGCAATGGTTACACTACAAACAGGAATTACGAAAAGAGATGTAATTATGGGTATCACAAAACCCGATGGCCAGAGAGTCTGGGTTTCTATTAATAGTAAACCTATCAATAAAGGAATAAATGAAAAACCTGTTGCAGTCGTTGTTACCATAAAAGATATTACTGAGGAAAGGGCAAAAAGCGAAAAGTTAACTAAGGCCCAGGCGTTATTCGGTTCGTTTATTAAAAATAGTCAGACAGCTGTGTGGATATATGATACTGATGGAAAGATTTTATTGGCTAATGAAGTTTACGACAGGATTACTAATTCTCCCGGTAAAGCCGAAGGGAAATATATTCTGGAAATTTTTCCAAATGATTTTGGAAAAATGCTCTGCAGAAGAAATGAGGAACTTTTACGAAATGAGAAACCGATTGTTACTTCAACTGAACTTATTCAGGCTGATGGCAGCATCCGGAATTTCTTATCATATCTTTTTGTGATCAACCTGCCGGATGGAAACAGACTCATAGGTGGCCAGGCACTTGATGTGACGGAAGAAAAACAGGCAACAGATAAATTAAAAGAAAGTGAGTCGGTATTCAGGATGTTTATGTCAAGCAGTCCGGCTCTTGGATGGATATATGATGAATATGGCAACCTGTTATTTGGCAATCCTAATTTTATGAAGGAGCTGGGTTATACCAATGATGCCCTGGGAAAAAATATTGATGAGCTTGCCCCGAATAAGCATATACATGAACTTATTACTACCAGGATAAATAATGTATTACTTAATAATTTACAAACCATTACTGAAGATGTAATTATTGGCAATGATGGTAGCCGGAAAATCTATACTTCAATATGGTTCCTGATGCCATTGGAAAATGGCAAAAGATTGATTGGTGGACATGCAATTGATATAACAGAAAAGAAAAAGAATAGTAAAGCGTTAAAATTAGCAACAGAAAGGTTTGCATTAGCCCTGAAAGTAACAGCGGATGCTATATGGGACCTGGATTTAAAAACAAATGAAATATTCAGAAGTGATCAGTTTACTAATATATCCGGCTATAAAAATGAAGAAATAGTATCTAATCTGAACTGGTGGTTTGACCGTATTCATCCGGAAGATAAAGACAGGGTTAAAAGCAAAGTACAGGAATACCTGGATCTGAGAAAAGAAACTTGGGAAGACGAATA